>NZ_JAOQJL010000020.1:0-71620 GCF_025566965.1 Blautia ammoniilytica
AGATGAGATATCCCATTCGAAAGAAGTAAGACCCCTTGAAGACGACGAGGTAGATAGGCTGGAGATGGAAGTGCAGTAATGTACGGAGTTGACCAGTACTAATCGGTCGAGGGCTTGACCAAAAAGCGAGAAAGCGGCCATGGCACAGGGATGTGGACAGAGGCAGGTTTACCTGGTGATGGACACAGAGACTGTGGCAGGGGCATTTGCGAAGCAAAAGGCATCGAGCAACGTAGTTGCGAGATGACCGCTTTCGAGAATAGTTAATTGCAGGATTTCACGATTCCAAAGGATGTCGGCATGTATGTGGTTTTGAAGGTACAAAAACATTTGAGCAGTGGACTTGGTTCATTGCTTTTTTTTATGCAATAAAATATTGCTCCGTGCTTTGCAATTTCGCTATAGTCTATATGAAAAAGAAACTGTAGCAGATTCCAGAGATTAATGATACAATAAAAAAATCCAGGATGAAAAGCATCACTAACGGAAGAGAAAAAGAGAAAGAAGGAAAATGCATGGACCTGAATAAAGAAAATATGACTAAGATCAGATATCTAATCACTTTTGCCATTATCCTGTATCTTGGAGTTCAGAATATTCATGTAGTACTTGATGTATTGGGGCTGGGCTGGGGATTATTGCTCCCTTTTATTGTAGGTTCAGCCATGGCATTTGTATTGAATGTACCAATGACATTTATTGAACGTCATCTTTTTGGAAAGGCAAAAGAAAACCATAAAAAAAGTGCAGAGAAAGCGGCAAGACCTGTAAGCTTGTTCCTTTCCATTGTATTTATCATTCTACTGATCATGCTTGTTGTACTGGTTGTGCTTCCCCAGATCGGTAATGCTCTGGTCAGTGTTGCAAAGCGTGTGGAAGAGCGAGTTCCACAGATCCAGCAGTGGTTGGAAAGTACATTTCAAAAGGATTCCCAGATTGTAAAATGGGCTGATTCCATCAATATTCAGCCTGAGAAGATTCTGAATTCTGTAATGAATACACTTAAAAATGGTGCTGATAATATTGTGGCCTCTACCATTTCCTTTACAAAGGGTATTTTTAGTACAGCTATGAATGTAGGTATTGGTTTTGTATTTGCATGCTATATCCTGCTGACTAAAGAACGATTGGCACGGCAGATGAAAAAGGCATTTTATGCGATTTTTCCAAAGAGGATCGTTGAAAGGATCCTTCGGGTGGCCAGACTTGCAAGCAAAACCTTTTCCAGCTTCATTACCGGACAATGTATAGAAGCGGTGATCCTGGGGGCTATGTTTTTTGTTACTATGACCATTGGCAATTTCCCTTATGCAATGCTGATCGGTGTACTGATTTCATTTACAGCGCTGATTCCTATGTTTGGCGGAATTATTGGCTGTTGGACTGGATTTTTCCTGATTCTGATGGTAAGTCCGGTAAAGGCCTTGGCTTTTCTGGTACTGTTTGTTGTGCTCCAACAGATTGAAGGCAATTTAATCTACCCACATGTGGTAGGCGGATCTGTAGGACTTCCGGCAATCTGGGTGCTGGCTGCGGTGACTGTTGGCGGCAGCTTGATGGGAATCGTAGGAATGCTGATTTTTATTCCGCTGGTTTCTGTTTTCTATGCATTGTTTAAAGAATGGGTAAATAAAAGACTGGATCAGAAAAAAATCACTGTAAATTAAATAAGCTGTTAAGAATAATGACAAAAACAGGATTTCACAAAAGTACGTTAATTTAAGCAGGAAAAAGCTCCCTCGCAGTATCTTTAAGGGAGCTTTTTATGTTATGTAGATTTACCAAGGGCAGATCATTCACCCTGAGTGTTTTTCTTTACTTCAGCAAGCTTCATTGCACGAACTTTCATCGGAAGACCAAAGAGAGTGATGAAACCGTCTGCATCATGATGATCATACATATCACCGGTTGTAAAGGAAGCAAGAGATTCGTTGTAAAGGCTGTAAGGAGAAGTTGTGCCTGCCTTAATAATGTTGCCCTTGTACAGTTTGAACTTCACTTCACCAGTTACATATTTCTGAGTGGACTCAACAAAAGCCTGGAGTGCTTCACGAAGAGGGGTGAACCATTTTCCTTCATATACTACCTGTGCCAGCTGGCTTCCAAGCTTTTTCTTGGTTTCCATAGTTTCACGGTCAAGAATCAGTTCTTCCAGCTGATCATGAGCCTCCATAAGGATAGTTCCGCCAGGAGTCTCATATACACCACGGGACTTCATACCAACAACACGGTTCTCAACGATATCAACAATACCGATTCCATTCTCGCCGCCAAGTCTGTTCAGCTCTGTAATAATTTCAGATACTTTCATTGCTTTGCCATTTAATGTTTTAGGAACACCGGCTTCAAATGTCATAGTCACTTCTGTTTCTTTGTCAGGAGCCTGTTGTGGAGTAACGCCAAGTACAAGCATGTTATCGTAATGTGGTGCCTGGGAAGGATCCTCAAGCTCAAGACCTTCATGACTGATGTGCCACAGGTTACGGTCACGGCTGTAGCTGTGACTTTCATCAAAAGGAAGATGAATGCCATGAGCCTGGCAGTAAGCAATCTCATCTTCACGGGACTGCATGGTCCATACGTCTGTCATACGCCAAGGAGCGATGATCTTCAGATCTGGAGCAAGTGCTTTGATGGAAAGTTCAAAACGAATCTGGTCATTTCCTTTTCCTGTTGCACCGTGGCAGATAGCAGAAGCACCTTCTTTACGTGCAATTTCAACCAGTTTTTTGGCAATCGCAGGACGAGCCATGGAAGTTCCAAGAAGATATTTGTGCTCATAAACTGCACCGGCTTCTACACATGGCATAATATATTCATCACAAAATTCATCAATAATGTCTTCAATATATAATTTGGAAGCTCCGGAAAGCTTTGCTCTCTCATCAAGACCATCCAGTTCGTTATCCTGTCCGCAGTTTACACAGCAGCAGATTACATCATAACCAAAATTTTCTTTCAGCCAAGGAATTAATGTGGTGGTATCAAGACCGCCGGAATATGCTAAAACAACTTTTTCTTTCATAATTTTTTCTCCTGACATTTTTAATATTCAATATTCAAAAGCGAGTAGTAAGGATTCAAAGGGCGGTGAGTGAAAAATATGCATAATATGTAATTAAATATGAATATTTATTCACTCACATCTCACCTGATTTTCTACTTGACCCATTGCTGGAAAATAATATACAACATTTTAAATAAATATGCAATAGGAAATCAAGAAAAAGTCAAATTTTTTTTGCATAAAAATGCAGCATAATATAGAAAATAAAGGGAAAATATGCACAAACAAAGAAAAAAGGTGAGAAAAATAAGGAAAAAAGGCTATTGCATAATATGCAGAAAAGATGTATAATCTACGGCACAGGAGGTAGAAGTGATGATAAAAGCAGGTATTATAGGAGCGACCGGATATGCCGGCAACGAGATCGTAAGACTTCTTCTGGGACACAAAGATGTTGAGATTGCCTGGTATGGCTCCAGAAGTTATATTGATAAGAAATATGCAGATGTGTACAGGAATTTTTTCCAGATCGTAGATGCAAAATGCATGGATGATAATATGGCAGCACTGGCTGATCAGGTTGATGTGATTTTTACAGCCACACCTCAGGGTTTATGTGCATCTCTTGTAAATGAGGAGATACTTTCTAAAGCAAAGGTGATCGACCTGAGTGCAGATTTCAGGATCAAGGATGTAGCCAAATATGAAAAATGGTATGGCATACAGCACAAATCTCCACAGTTTGTTGAAGAGGCTGTGTACGGATTGTGTGAGATCAATAGGGAAGATATCAAAAATGCAAGACTGGTGGCCAATCCAGGGTGTTATCCTACCTGTTCTACATTATCCATTTATCCATTGGTAAAAGAAGGAATGATCGATCCAAACACTATTATTATTGATGCAAAATCAGGTACTACCGGTGCAGGAAGAGGGGCAAAGGTTGATAATCTTTACTGCGAAGTAAATGAGAATATCAAGGCTTATGGCGTAGCAGGACATAGACATACCCCTGAGATCGAGGATCAGCTTTCCTATGCATGCGGCAAGGATGTGGTGATCAGCTTTACCCCGCATCTTGTGCCTATGAATAGAGGCATTCTTGTAACAGCGTATGCATCCCTTACCAAAGATGTTTCTTATGAAGAAGTAAAGGCTGTATATGATAAATACTATGATAATGAGCAGTTTGTACGTGTTCTGGATAAAGATGTGTGTCCACAGACGAAATGGGTTGAGGGCAGCAATTATGTAGATGTGAACTTTAAACTGGATCCAAGGACCAATCGTGTGATCATGATGGGGGCTATTGATAATCTGGTAAAAGGTGCGGCAGGACAGGCTGTACAGAACATGAATCTGATGTTTGGATTTAAAGAAAACGAAGGATTATTACAGGTGCCTATGTATCCGTAAAATCAAGGAGGATTATAGTATTATGAAAGAAATAGAAGGCGGCGTTACAGCGGCGAAGGGGTTTCAGGCAGCAGCAGCTGCTGCTGGGATCAAATATCAGGGACGTACAGATATGGCAATGATCTACAGTCAGACACCCTGTGTGGCAGCTGGCACATTCACTACGAATGTAGTCAAGGCAGCTCCTGTGAAATGGGATCAGGAGATCGTATATCATCATCCACATGCTCAGGCAGTGGTATGTAACAGTGGGATTGCCAACGCATGTACTGGTGAGAAAGGATATGGTTATTGTAAAGAGACTGCACAGGCAGTGTCACAGGCTCTTGGGATTTCAGAGGACAGCGTGCTGGTAGCTTCTACAGGTGTGATCGGCATGCAGATCCCTATTGACAGGATCACTGCAGGTGTGAAAGCACTTGTACCTGGACTGGATGGCAGCATTGCAGCAGGTACTGAGGCTGCAAAAGCGATCATGACTACAGATACTGTGAAAAAGGAAGTGGCAGTACAGGTTCAGATCGGCGGCCAGACTGTGACAGTAGGCGGTATGTGTAAAGGCTCCGGTATGATCCATCCTAATATGTGTACCATGCTTTCCTTTATTACGACGGATGCATGTATTTCAAAGGAAATGCTGCAGAAGGCGCTTAGTGAGGATATTAAGGACACCTACAATATGGTTTCTGTAGACGGAGATACTTCTACCAATGATACAGTTCTTCTGTTGGCAAACGGCCAGGCAGGCAATCCAAAGATCACAGAAGAGGGCGAGGATTTCAAAGCTTTTTGCCAGGCACTTAATTATGTAAATACCACACTTGCAAAGAAGATCGCAGGTGACGGAGAAGGTGCAACCGCTCTTTTTGAAGTTAAGATCATCGGGGCAGAGTCAAAGCAGCAGGCAGTAACACTTGCCAAGTCTGTCATCACTTCGTCTCTTACAAAAGCTGCAATTTACGGACATGATGCCAACTGGGGACGTATTCTCTGCGCAATGGGATATTCCGGAGCACAGTTTGATCCTGAGAAGGTAGATCTGTATTTTGAAAGCAGTGCAGGAAAGCTGAAGATCATTGAGAATGGTGTTTCTACTGGATATAATGAAGAAGAGGCGACAAAGATTCTTTCCCAGAGTGAGGTAACAGCTATTGCAGATGTGAAGATGGGCTGTGCATCTGCCACTGCATGGGGATGCGACCTGACTCATGAATATGTAAACATTAATGCAGATTATCGTTCCTGACAGGAGGAGTACTTCAGATGGTAAATCAGATGTATTTGGACAAGGCAGAGGTGCTGATCGAGGCGCTGCCTTATATTCAGCGTTTTAACAGAAAAATCGTAGTGATCAAGTATGGCGGAAGTGCTATGCTGGATGAGGAACTGAAAAAAAATGTGATCAAAGATGTGGTTCTTCTGAAACTTGTTGGTTTTAAGCCGATTATCGTGCATGGCGGCGGCAAGGAGATCAGCCGCTGGGTAGGTAAGGTTGGAATGGAGCCGCATTTCATTAACGGTCTGCGTGTTACAGATAAGGATACCATGGAGATCGCTGAAATGGTGCTGGCAAAGGTAAATAAAGAACTTGTAACCAATGTGCAGTCCCTTGGAGTAAATGCAGTTGGTATCAGCGGCAAGGATGGCGGCCTTCTTGAATGCAAGAAAAAGCTTTCTGGTGGTGAGGATATAGGTTATGTAGGAGATATTACCCATGTAAACCCGGGGATCCTTTATGATCTTCTGGAAAAAGATTTCCTGCCGATTGTGTTCCCGGTAGGATTTGATAAGAATTATGATTCTTATAATATTAATGCAGATGATGCGGCATGTGCCATCGCTAAAGCTGTTCATGCAGAAAAACTGGCGTTTCTTTCGGATATTGAAGGTGTTTACAGGGATAAAGATGATCCATCATCTCTGATTTCAGAACTGCATGTCCATGAAGCACAGAAGCTGATCGCTGATGGTTTTGTAGGAGGCGGGATGATTCCTAAGCTGGGCAATTGTATTGATGCCATTGAAAAAGGAGTAAACCGTGTACATATCCTGGATGGAAGAATCCCACACAGTCTGCTGTTGGAAATCTTTACCAATAAAGGTATTGGAACAGCCATTTTAAGAGAAGACGGAGAAAAATATTACAATGAACATGAATGATCAGATCGAAGAAGCTGAAGTTAGTATTCTTCATACATATAACCGTTTCCCAGTAGTATTTGAAAAAGGTGAAGGTGTTCATCTTTATGATACACAGGGAAAAAAATATCTTGATTTTGCAGCCGGAATCGCAGTAAATGCGCTGGGGTATCATTATCCCGGGTATGATGAAGCATTGAAAGACCAGATCAGCAAGCTTACCCATATTTCCAATCTGTATTATAACCAGCCGGTGATCGAAGCTGGTGCCAAGCTGGTGCTTGCAAGCCACATGGATAAGGTGTTTTTTACAAACAGTGGTACAGAGGCTATAGAAGGCGCACTAAAAGCTGCCAAAAAGTATGCTTATGTACGTGACGGACATGCAGACCATGAGATCATTGCCATGAATCATTCTTTCCATGGAAGAAGTGTGGGTGCACTTTCCGTAACAGGGACTGCTCATTACAGAGAGCCCTTTGAGCCTTTAATGGGAGGCGTGAAATTCGCAGACTTTAATGATCTTGAAAGTGTTAAGGCGCAGATTACAGACAAAACCTGTGCTATTATTACAGAAACTGTACAGGGTGAAGGCGGTATTTATGCTGCTGACAAGGAATTTCTGGAAGGCCTTCGCAGGATCTGCGATGAAAAGGATATTCTGCTGATCCTGGATGAGATCCAGTGCGGAATGGGAAGAACCGGTTATTATTTTGCATGGCAGGCATATGGGGTACAGCCGGATATTATGACCTGTGCAAAGGCTCTTGGATGCGGTGTTCCGGTAGGTGCTTTTGTACTGAACAAAAAGGCTGCTTCTGCCAGCCTTGAGCCAGGAGATCATGGCACTACTTATGGCGGAAATCCTTTCGTGTGTGCAGCAGTAAGTAAGGTGTTTTCTATTTTTGAAAAAGATCTGATCCTTGCACATGTACGGGAACTGACTCCTTATCTGGAATCAAAACTGGATGCGCTTGTTGCAAAGCATGAGTGTGCCGCATGCCGTCGAGGTATGGGCTTTATGCAGGGAATCGTGATCAAAGGGCGTCCGGTCGGAGAAGTGGTGCAGAAAGCTTTGGAAAAAGGCCTTCTTGTGATTTCAGCAGGAAGTGATGTACTGCGTATTGTGCCTCCGTTAGTGATCACAAAGGAAAATGTGGATCAGATGTATGAGATCCTTGATCAGTGTATGGAATAAATAATGAGAAAAGATATTTTTATGTAACAGGAACGTTACAGAGTAATTTTCTCTTACAAAAGAAATCAGCCCCGGGTCGGATACCTGGGGCTGTCTTTTTTTGTAGTACAGAACTGAAAATATAATTCAGAATTGAAAATTATTTAATGATGGTGCCAGTTTTCTCGCGATAGCCGTCTTTGGCATGGGCAAGGTCTGTGATTACGGTACGACGTCCTTCTCCTTTTTCAATAAAAGAGATACCAGCCTGGAATTTAGGAAGCATGGATCCTGGAGCAAATTGATCCTCATCCATATATGTACGTGCCTCATCCACAGAGATGACATCAAGATATTTCTCATCATCTTTTCCAAGATTCAGACTTACTTTTTCAACGCTGGTAAGGATCATCAGTGTATCAGCACCAAGTTCTTCCGCAAGAAGTCCGGCTGTAAGGTCTTTCTCAATAATAGCACTGGCACCGTGAAGGTCGATCCCCTGCTCCATAACCGGAATACCGCCGCCGCCTGCTGCAATCACCACTTGATCTGCATTCACCAAGGCACGGACTGCTTCAATCTCAATGATCTTCTGAGGCTTGGGAGAAGCAAGGATCCTGCGAAATCCACCCTCCGGAAGCTCTGTTACGAAATTACCCTTCTCTTCCTCTGCCTCTGCCTCATCTGCATTCAGCACACGGCCAATGACCTTTTCTGGTTCTGCAAATGCATCGTCATACGGATCAATTACTGTCTGGGTAAGGATAGTGCTGACTGGTTTATAGATGCCTCTTTTGATGAATTCTGCACGAATGGCATTCTGCAGGTCATAGCCGATATAACCCTGGCTCATGGCAGAGCAGACAGACATAGGTGCAAAGGTATAGTCCGGATGTGCTTTACCAAATTCATTCATGGCAGTATGGATCATGCCTACCTGTGGGCCATTGCTGTGGGAGATTACCACATGTGCTCCATCTTCAGTCAGGTCTGCAATGGCTTTGGCTGCCATCTTAGTGGCAATTTTCTGTTCTGGAAGAGTAGTTCCCAGGGCTCTGTGCCCTAATGCCACAACTACGATTTTTTCACTCATAGGAGATACCTCGCTTTTTTTAATTATATGGTATGATCCAGGGTCAAAACACCCAAATCATGTGATATTGCTAAACCTCAATAAATTGAATCTGCAACGATGTTGGTATTGAATGGAATAATTACGAATATCTTACATTATAAAAGACATGGAGAGTAATTGCAACAAAATTTATCTGGGAAGTAGTAGCATAGAAACAGCTATTTCGCCAGGAAGCCGTAAGGCTGTAACAGTCATTTATCTCAGTCGAGAAGACTCCCACCTCTTTCAGGTGGTGAGTAACAGCAAGTTCGTCTCAGTGGGAGTCCAATCTCCCACTGAGATAAACGCTCCGCGAGGATGCGCAGTGATTCTGTAAAGAATATGTCAGCTTACGCTGACCAGAATCACGCGCCAAGTCTCGCAGCTGCTCGACTTGAACTATGGAGCCGTAACTGTACATGTTAGAATAAGGAAAAGCCATCAGGATACACCTGATGGCTCATTTCCTATACTTTTTGAGGGGGGAGATAGAGAGTGGTATTTCATCTATCCAAGACATATTATATATGGCAATTGTGTGTAAAGTGTGTCGTATTTATAAAAGAAATCGAAAGTTTATAAAGAAAAATTAAAGAAGGATTATAATTTTTAAACCCTCTTGTATTTGGAAATCGGTTGTGATACAGTAGGAACAATCTATCTTGACAGCCGATCATAAGGCTGCATTTCTTTTTTTCTTCAGGCATCCTGTCGATGCGATATCCAGTAAGCATATACAGTTTTAAGCAGGTACAGCGAAAACTAAGTCAAGTCAATATGGCAGTTACTTAATATTCACTGTATTAGTACATCGTAAAATATGGGTCAAAGAGCTGACTTTGTGGGAACAGGGGGATTCCATGTGAGAGGAGGGATCTGTCTGTTTTTTTTCGCTCCGCAAGGATGCGTTATAGAATCATTGTAACTGTGATACATGGATAAACATGAAAAGACAGGAGGTTTGAAAAGTATGAAGAAAATCAACATGAAGAAGTATACGCCAAAAGAATTTAGAAAAAAGAAAAGCGTTAATAAAAGTTACATCAGGAGAATGTCCAGAAGGATTGTAAATGAAAATGTGGGGATTATTCTGGCTGGTACTATTCTGGGAGAAATTTTGCTGTCGGCTGCTTTTGTATCAGCCAGTGAAAATGAATTTAATATAAATGAAAGAGAAACTATAAGGATAGAACAAAGGGCTGTATGGACAGATGAAGAAAACTATAAAGGAATCATTGAGATTAATTTTAATGGCCTGTCACAATGGAAAGAAGAAATACAAAAAAGAGAAGTACAGACAAAGGTGGATACAGATATATTTTTGAGCCAGTGCAGTGAAACAGGAACGGAAGTTACGGAAGAGCAGCCTATTGAAGAAAATGGTGCAGAAATACAGGAAAATGATACGGTAACAGAAGCTGCGGAGAAAATAGCAGAAGAAAATGACGAGATAACAGAAATTACAGAGGAAACAGAAATAATAGAGGGAACAGAAAATACAGGAGGAATAGTAGGAGAAAATGTTATTGGAACAGGGATTGAAGAAGAAAACTACGTAGATACAGAGGAAACAGATCGTAATGAGATGTCAAGCCAGGACAGAAACGAGAACTTACAAAATGAAAACGAGGAATTGCAGAGGACGCTGTGCTTTTCTACATATCTTTCAGAGTATTTCATATTGGATCAGACAGGGGGTGGTCTGCCTTATGGAATATATACAGAAGAAATCCCAGTGATCACTCAGATAGGTATTGAGACTACGATCTCAAAATTGTATTACACCTTTACAGAAGCAGATGTGGAGCAGGATCATGTAATTATTTCTATTCCTGTTACACTGCGAGAAGAATACAGGTATGCAGAAACAAAAACCTTATTTCCCGTATTTCAGGATAGCCCGCTTACTGTGAATTTAAATGGTGAGCAGGCATCGGGTCTTTATGCGTCTGTTGTGGAGGAAGTGGAAACTAATCTGTTTTCAGGAGAAGAATCCAGGAAACTACTGATACAAAGTAAAGGTCCTGAGCTTTTGGCACGGGCCGGAAAATTGGATTTTTCTATGGAACTTAGCCAGGAAAAAGAAAATCCCAAAGCAGGGGAAATCGTATATTATCATGTCCTTTTGTGTAATACCGGAGAAAGAGAAATAGAAAATCTGGTCCTGCAGGTACAGGCGAAGGATTATTCTGTTCATTGGCAGCAAAGTCAGGAGCACTTTATTATTGACGAGAACAGTCAGGCAGTGCTGGGAAAACTTGCAGCAGGCCAGACACAGGAGCTGATCTTCTGGCTGCAATCTGGGGAATCTGAAGAAGGAGTCATGGAAATAAAAGTACAGGCATATATCCAAAATGAAGCAGAGCCAGTAAAAAAGGAAAGAGTCATAAGTACAATGATCCAGCCTCTGAAAGCTGATTTTACAGTGGAAAAAACAGCAGACTGTATTCTTGCAGGACCGGGGGATACAATTACTTATCAGATATGTATCCGAAATACAGGCGAGCGAACTTTACATTCTGTTCTGAGTACAGAGAAATTCCTGGATTCCAGGATAAAAGCCAGATTTTTGGAAATGGAGGGAGTACAGCTGAATAAGTCTGGGACTAAGGCTTTGATTCCGAAGATATTGCCAGGAGAATCAGTAGGTCTGAAAGCAGTTGTTGTTCTTCCTGAAGACATTGAGAGCAGTGAGCTGATCAACCAGGTGACAGTGTCTTCTGATGAAACAAAAGAAAAGCAGATCCGGTCTGAAGCAGCAGTGACTGTGCAGGGAATTACACATACACCTGTAGAAGGGCAGGAAGATAACCAGCCACCATATGAAACAGCATACATTACAGAACATGATTCGCCAAAAACAGGTGATCCTATGTTTAAGGAGGAGTATGAACATTTGATGCTCCTTGCTTTTGGAATCTCTATTGCTGCTGGAGTACACATGCTTTACAAAAAACGCAAAAGACCTTAATCCAGAGTTAAAAAACCGCCTGGGCATTCCCATTGAAAACCAACCTTGGGTGTGCTATTCTATAGTGGAGTAAATTTTGATTTTTCTATATATGATGATGTTAGATATCATCAAGTATAGAAAACAAGGAGGAATGTATCATGCGATTATCATCCTTATTAGAAGAATTGGAATATACCTGTATCCAGGGTGATCTGGATAAAGATATTTCAGAAGTTACCTATGATTCACGCAAAGTAAAAGAAGGTGCACTGTTTATCTGCATAAAAGGAGCTGTAGCAGACGGACATAGATTTGTTCCACAGGTATGCGAAAAAGGAGCCGCTGCACTTATCACAGAAGAACCAGTACAAGCACCAGCCGGTGTTACTGTGATCCAGGTAGAAAATACAAGATATGCCATGGCATTTATATCAGCTGCCTGGTTCGGACATCCTGCCAGAAAACTGAAGACCATTGGGATTACCGGTACTAAAGGAAAGACTACTACTACATATATGGTAAAGTCTATTCTTGAAAATGCAGGCTACAAAGTTGGTTTGATCGGTACTATTGAAGCAATCATCGGAGATAAGGTGATTCCAGCTGCCAATACTACTCCGGAATCTTATGTAATCCAGGATTATTTCCATCAGATGGTGGAAGCTGGCTGCGATTGCGTGGTGATGGAGGTGTCCTCCCAGGGTCTGATGCTTCATCGGACACAGGGATTTGTATTTGATTTCGGTATATTTACCAATATTGAGCCGGATCATATCGGACCTAATGAACATAAGGACTTTGACCATTATCTGGCATGCAAGGCCATGCTTTTGAAACAGTGTGTGGTAGGAATCGTAAACAGGGACGATGAGCATTTTGACAGGATCGTTGAAGGACATACCTGTAAATTGGAAACTTATGGATTCTCAAAAGAGGCAGACCTTCGTGCAGAAGATGCGAAGCTTATTGGTGGGAAAGGATACCTGGGTATTTCCTATCACCTGACAGGTCTTCTGGATTTTTCAGTGGAGATTGATATTCCAGGCAAATTCAGTATTTATAATTCACTTACAGCCATTGCGATCTGCCGTCATTTTAATGTATCAGAAGAGAATATCCTGAAAGCCCTGAAGGTGGCAAAAGTAAAAGGCAGGATCGAAATGGTTAAGGTGTCCGATGAATTTACCCTTATGATCGATTATGCACATAATGCCATGGCTTTAGAGAGCCTTCTCACAACCTTGAGGGAATATCATCCCCACAGACTGGTTTGCTTATTTGGATGCGGTGGTAATCGTTCTAAACTCCGTCGTTATGAAATGGGAGAAGTGTCCGGCAATCTGGCAGATCTTACCATTATTACTTCGGACAATCCCAGAGATGAGGATCCCCAGGCAATCATTGACGATATTAAGGTAGGGATTTCCAAGACCAATGGGAAGTATGTGGAGATTATTGACCGTAAGGAAGCCATTGCTTATGCCATTCATCATGGAGAGCCTGGAGATATTGTGATCCTTGCAGGAAAAGGTCATGAGGATTATCAGGAGATCAAAGGGAAAAAGTATGCTATGGACGAAAGGGTTCTGATTCGGGAGATCCTTGAAGAAGACAAGGAAAAAAACAGATAGAATATGATTTATGCAGATGTTATCATTGATATTTCCCATGAAAAGCTGGATCGGACATTTCTTTATCGTGTGCCGGAAGAAATGGAAGGGCAGATACAGGCAGGAATGGTAGTTTCTGTTCCCTTTGGAAATGGAAACAAGCTTCGAAAAGGATATGTTACAGGCCTTTCGGGAGAAGCTGACTTTCAAGGGGGAAAGATCAAGGAGATCCAGGCACTGTTAAGTGATGAAGAAACAACAGAAAGTCGCTTGATCGTACTTGCAGCCTGGATGAGACAGAGATATGGCTCTACCATGATCCAGGCTCTGCGGACAGTATTGCCTATTCAGAACAAAGTAAAAGCAAAAGAAAAAAGATATCTGGTACTGACCATCGAAGCAGAAGAAGGGAAAAAACTTCTTGATCAGCTTTCATGCACCAGATATAAGGCCAGAACACGACTGCTTGCTGCGATGCTGGAAAGAAAAGTGATACCTGCTTCTGAGGCTGCAAAAGATCTGGGAGCATCTGCTTCAGTTTTGAAATATTTTCAGGAAAATAAGATTCTTGAAATACGACAGGAGGAGATCCTGAGAAAGCCTGTAGATATCAGGAAGATCCCCCTGACTGGAAAAGCACAGCTTACGGATGCACAGAAGCAGGCTGTATGTAAAATACGCAGGGAGTGGGAGTCTGACAACTCAAGGACTGTTTTGCTCCACGGAATAACAGGCAGTGGAAAAACGCTTGTATATATAGAACTGATCCAACAGATGATCGAGGAGGGAAAACAGGCGATTGTACTGATCCCGGAGATTGCACTTACCTATCAGACAGTACACAGATTCTGCTCCATATTTGGAGATAAAGTCTCTGTCCTGAATTCCAGGCTTTCCCAGGGAGAGAGGTATGATCAGTTCAAAAGGGCCAAAAAAGGCGAGATTCAGATCATGGTAGGACCCAGATCAGCTCTTTTTACACCTTTTCCAAATTTAGGATTGATCATTATGGACGAGGAGCATGAACCTACCTACAAAAGTGAGAATACACCCAGATATCATACCAGGGAGGCAGCAGTAAAAAGAGGGGAACTGGAAAATGCCCATGTGATCCTTGGTTCTGCCACTCCTTCTTTGGAAGCATATAAGAAAGCACAGGAGGGAGAATATCTTCTGGTCACCTTAAATGAAAGGTATGCGGACAGACCACTGCCTAAGGTATCCATTATAGATATGAGGGGAGAACTGAAAGCAGGGAACCGGTCAGCCCTAAGCCGCAGTCTGAAGCAGGCATTGGAAAAGTGCCTGGAAGAGCATAAGCAGGCAATGCTTTTTTTAAACCGCAGAGGATATGCCGGATTTGTCAGCTGCAGATCCTGCGGTCATGTAATGAAATGTCCACACTGTGATGTATCACTTTCAGAGCATCAGGGAGAAAGACTGATCTGTCATTACTGTGGATATGAAATCAGAAAACCTCAGGTCTGTCCGGTGTGTGGCTCTCCTTATATTGGAGGATTTAAAGCTGGTACACAGCAGATTCAGCAGATTCTCCAAAAGGAGTTTCCAGAGGCATCTGTACTGCGGATGGATTATGATACTACAAGAAATAAGGGAAGCTATGAACAGATCCTGGCTTCATTTTCAGCCCATAAGGCAGATATTCTGGTGGGAACTCAGATGATCGTAAAGGGGCATGATTTTCCTGATGTTACGCTTGTAGGAGTGCTAGCTGCAGACATGTCACTGAATGGTTCAGATTACCGGTGCGGTGAGCGGACATTCCAACTGCTTACACAGGCAGTTGGTCGTTCCGGCAGAGGACTTCAACCAGGAACTGCACTGATCCAGACCTACAATCCGGATCACTACAGTATACAGGCAGCAGCTGTTCAGGATTATCCTGCATTTTACCAGGAAGAAATGGGTTACAGGATGCTTTTGGATTATCCGCCGGCTGCTCATATGATGGCAGTGCTAGGCGCATGTGAACAGGAAGAATTACTTACCCAGGCCATGCATTATACAGCACTCTTTATACGCAGAGTTTGTACGGATGCAGAGCTTCACATGATCGGACCAGCTCCCCAGTCTGTGGGAAAAGTCAAAGATATGTACAAAAAGGTGATTTATTTGAAGCATCAGGACAGCAGAGTACTGATTGCACTTCGGGAAAAACTGGAACAATACATGGAGATTAATTCCGGTTTCAGAAAAATATATATACAATTTGATTTTTCATAACCGAAATGATTCGGGATATAATAATCAGCAGGAAAGGAAGAATAGTAATGGCACTTAGAACAATCAGAACAGAGGGAGATTCTGTTTTAACAAAGAAATGCAGACCTGTAGACAAGATCACACCAAGAATTCTGGAGCTTATTGAGGATATGCTGGACACAATGTATGATGCACAGGGAGTTGGTCTGGCAGCACCTCAGGTGGGCATCCTGAAAAGAATCGTAGTAATCGATGTAGGAGAGGGGCCTATTGTGCTGATCAACCCGGAGATTGTTGAATCATCCGGCGAACAGACTGGTGATGAGGGCTGCTTAAGTGTACCTGGTATGGCTGGTCAGGTTACAAGACCAGAATATGTGAAAGTGAAAGCCCAGGACGAAGAACTGAATGAGATAGAATATGAAGGGGAAGGACTTCTTGCCAGAGCATTCTGCCATGAACTCGACCATCTGGATGGACTGATGTATACCCGTCTGGTAGAAGGAGAGCTTCACCGTACAACTTATGATGAGGATGAGGATTGATATGAAGATTGTTTATATGGGAACTCCGGATTTTGCAGTAAAGCCTTTACGGGCACTTGCAGAAGCCGGATATGAAGTGGCAGCAGTAGTAACACAGCCGGATAAAGCTAAAGGAAGAAGCAAGAATCTGGTTCCTACACCTGTCAAAGAAGAAGCACTAAAGCATGGGCTGACAGTATATCAGCCGGCAAAGGTAAGGGAACAGAGTTTTGTAGATCTTCTCCAGCAGATAGCACCGGATATGATCGTAGTGGCTGCTTTCGGGCAGATCATTCCCAAGAGTATCCTGGATCTGCCCCAATATGGATGTATTAATATTCATGCATCCCTTCTCCCAAAATACAGAGGGGCAGCACCGATTCAGCAGGCAATTATTGACGGTGAGAAAGAGTCCGGTGTTACCATTATGCGTATGGAAGCCGGATTGGACACAGGAGATATGATTGCAAAGGTGGTGGTTCCTATTACAGATGAGGATACAGGAGGAAGCCTTTTTGATAAGCTGGCAGATGCGGGGGCAGATCTTTTGATCAGAACTGTGCCGCATATTCTGGATGGAACAGCTGTCTATGAGAAACAACCGGAAGAAAGTCCAACTCCTTATGCCGGGATGATCACCAAACAAATGGGGAGAATCGATTTCCACAAATCTGCAACAGAGCTGGAAAGGCTGGTACGCGGGTTAAATCCATGGCCCAGTGCTTATACCTTTGTAAACGGAAAAACATTGAAAATCTGGAAATGCAAAACAGAAGATGACAATCAGGGAGCAACACCGGGAACTGTACTTCAGGCACAGGAAGGCGGTATTTTCGTGGCCTGTGGAGAAGGTACACTGGTACTTACAGAAGTGCAGCTGGAAGGAAAGAAACGGATGGATACAGCTTCATTCCTTCGAGGCTATAAAATAGAAAAGGGAACTCTGTTAGGTTAAAGCAGATGTGCTTGATGAGAGGAGCTGAAGGCTTATGTACGGATATCCTTATGGATTTTATTTTGACCCTACGTATATTTTACTGATAATTGGACTTGTGATCTCGCTGATCGCTTCTACAAGGATGAAAAGCACTTTTTCAAAATATCGTCGTGTGAGAAGTGATTCTGGCCTTACTGGTGCACAGACTGCAGAGCGGATCCTGGCTGCAGCCGGGATTTATGATGTGAAGATCGTACCTGTCCAGGGCAGTCTGACAGATCATTATGATCCAAGGACTAAGACAGTATCTTTATCACAGGATGTGTATGGACAGACATCTGTGGCATCTGTATGTGTGGCGGCTCATGAATGTGGGCATGCTATTCAGCATGCAGTGAATTATGCACCACTGAATATCCGTTCAGCGATTGTTCCGGTGGCAAACCTAGGTTCCAGCCTTTCATGGCCGATTTTCTTGGCAGGACTGATCTTTTCTATGCGTTCCCTGCTGATGCTGGGGATTGTCCTTTTTTCGCTGGCAGTTTTGTTTCAGCTTGTGACCCTGCCTGTAGAGTTCAATGCATCCTCCAGGGCTCTTAGGCTGTTGGAAAGCACAGGGATTTTAAGTACAGAAGAGAATCTGGGAGCCAGAAGGGTACTGACAGCAGCGGCTTTGACTTATGTGGCAGCATTGGCTTCATCCATTCTCCAGCTGTTAAGATTGATTATTCTTGCCGGAGGTAGAGATCGTGACTAATGGAATTAACCCAAGAGAGATGATCCTGGAGATCCTGCTTCAGATCGAGGAAGGAGAGCACAGTCATATTGCTATTCGCAGTGCCCTTTCCAAATATCAGTTTCTGCCAAGACAGGAACGGGCCTTTATCACAAGAGTTTGCGAGGGAACTTTGGAATACAGGATCCAGATTGATTATATTCTGGATTCTTTTTCAAAAGTAACAGTAGACAAAATGAAACCGCCTATCCGGGAAATCCTTCGCAGCGCCGTATATCAGCTGCGGTATATGGACAGTGTTCCGGATAGTGCAGTATGCAACGAAGCAGTAAAGCTGACCCAGAGAAAAGGCTTTTATAATTTGAAGCCTTTTGTGAATGGAGTGCTTCGTACCATTGCAAGAGAGATGGATCAGGTGAAATTTCCTTCCAGGGAAGAGAATCTGGTAAGAAGCCTGTCTGTTGAATATTCCATGCCAGAACAGCTGGTTGAACGCTGGCTGGAGGCTTATGGTGAGGAGACCACAGAGAAGATCCTTAAAGATTTTCTTGAAGAAAAGCCTTTGACTGTACGCTGCCGTACATATTTGAATTCTCAGGAGGCTATTGTGAAAAGCCTGACTGATCAGGGAGTAAAGGTAGAACCTGCCCCCTATCTGCCTTATGCCTGCCATATCTCAGGGTTTGACCATATCCTGGCATTGGATGCATTTATTAACGGGAAGATCCTGGTACAGGATGTAAGTTCCATGCTGGTTGCAGAAGCAGCTGATCCGCAAAAAGGGGATTATGTGATTGACGTATGTGCTGCACCAGGTGGAAAAAGCCTGCATGTAGGAGATAAGATGGAAGGCTTTGGCACTGTTGATGCCAGGGATGTGAGTCAGTACAAGGTGAATTTGATCGAAGAAAATATCCGACGCACCAATTCTATTAATGTACAGGCAAAGGTGCAGGATGCTACGATTTTCGACCAGGAATCCGAGCTGCTTGCAGATATTGTGCTTGCCGATGTTCCCTGCTCAGGATATGGAGTGATCGGGAAGAAGCCGGATATCAAATATCGTGTAACACCGCAGAAGCAGGAGGAGATCGTGATTCTTCAACGAACCATCCTTGATCGGGCAGCTAATTATGTGAAGCCCAGAGGTACTTTGATCTTTAGTACCTGTACCATTGCAAAAGAAGAAAATGAAGAAAATATGATGTGGTTTTTGCAAAACTATCCGTTTAAACTGGAAAGTCTGGATCCATGCCTGCCAGAGGAGCTGCATTCCGAGACAACAGCACTTGGATATCTTCAGCTTTTACCGGGAGTACATAAGACAGATGGATTCTTTATTGCAAAATTCAGAAGAAAATAAAGGAAAAAGAGTATGACAGACATTAAGTCGATGAGCATAGAGGAGTTAAAGGATCTGATGGTGCAGCTAAAGGAGAAGCCTTTTCGGGCCAAGCAGATCTACAGCTGGCTGCATGAGCATCTGATCACGTCCTGGGATGAGGCAGGAAATCTGCCGAAAAGCCTGAAAGAAAAACTGTCTGATTATCCCATAACCGTTTTGGAAATGGTAGATCAGCAGATTTCGGCCATTGATGGTACCAGGAAATATCTTTTCAGACTGTCCGATGGTAATGTGATCGAGAGTGTGTTGATGAAGTACAAGCATGGCAATTCAGTATGCATCAGTTCCCAGGTGGGCTGCAAAATGGGGTGCAGGTTCTGTGCTTCTACCATAGGAGGCTGGACCAGAAATCTTCTGCCTTCAGAGATGCTGGACCAGATTTACCGGATTCAGACAGTGACAGGAGAGCGGGTTTCCAATGTGGTAGTGATGGGAACTGGAGAACCGCTGGATAATTATGAGAATCTACTTAGATTTATCCATATTCTTACAGAAGAAGGTGGACTTCATATCAGCCAGAGGAATCTTACCGTTTCCACATGTGGGATTGTTCCCAGAATGTATGAATTGGCAGAAGAAAAGCTGCAGATGACTCTTGCCCTGTCACTTCATGCACCGAATGATGAAAAAAGACAGGAACTCATGCCTATAGCCCAACGCTATACTATGGAACAGGTATTAGATGCCTGCAGGAATTATTTTGAAAAAACAGGCCGAAGGATCACCTTTGAGTACAGTCTGGTTGCCGGAGTGAACGATGGGGATGAAGATGCAGCTCAGCTGGCAGGCAGGATCAAGGACATGAACTGCCATGTAAATCTGATTCCTGTTAATCCGGTTAAGGAACGTTCTTATCGGCGTTCCACCCACCAGGCAGTGGAGAATTTCAAAATAAAACTTGAAAAATATGGAATTAATGTTACTATTAGAAGGGAAATGGGCAGCGACATTGACGGTGCCTGTGGGCAATTAAGAAAAAGCTATATGGAGAAAACAGAAAGCGAGAAGTAGAATGAGGATATATTCAGCGACTGATGTTGGGCAGAAGCGGAAGATGAACCAGGACTATGTGTTTGTTTCCCAGGAGCCGGTCGGAAATCTCCCTAATCTTTTTGCTGTTGCCGATGGCATGGGCGGACACAATGCAGGAGATTATGCATCTGCACATGCAGTACAGACTCTGGTGTCCCAGATTCAGGCAGATGCGGATTTTAATCCCATTAAGGTGATCCGTCATGCGATTGAAGCTGCCAATACAGAAATTATTGATCAGGCGCAGAGAGATGAAGGACTTCGTGGGATGGGGACTACCATGGTAGTTGCCACCATTGTAGGGAATTATGCTTATGTGGCAAATGTAGGAGACAGCAGACTTTACGTTGTACAGGGACAGATTCGTCAGGTGACAAGAGACCATTCCCTTGTACAGGAGATGGTAAGGCTTGGAGAGATCAATGCAGAAGAGGCACGCAACCATCCGGATAAGAATATTATCACAAGGGCGCTTGGTGCAGAAAAGACTGTAGATGTTGATTTTTTTGACCTGAAGCTGGAGCCGGGGAACACGATCCTGATGTGTTCCGATGGTCTGAGCAATATGGTTGAAGATCGTAAGATGGAAGAGATTATAACAAACCCGGATAAGGATATTACCTGGAAAGGGGATACACTGATACGGGAAGCAAACCAGAATGGCGGCAAGGATAATATTGCAGTTATATTGATAGAACCATTCACGAATGAGGTGGAAACATGTTAAAGACAGGTATGATTATAGCAGAACGCTATGAGATAGTAGGAAAAATCGGTACCGGCGGAATGGCGGATGTCTATAAGGCAAAGGATCATAAGCTGAACCGCTATGTGGGAGTGAAGGTCCTGAAACCGGAATTCCGTGAAGATGCAACCTTTGTTAAAAAGTTCAGAAGTGAAGCTCAGGCAGCAGCAGGGCTTACACATCCTAACATTGTAAATGTATTTGATGTTGGGGAAGATGATGGGATATATTATATTGTCATGGAACTGATCGAGGGAATCACTCTGAAAGAGTATATTTCC
Organism: Blautia ammoniilytica; assembly: GCF_025566965.1. Lineage (NCBI taxonomy): Bacteria > Bacillati > Bacillota > Clostridia > Lachnospirales > Lachnospiraceae > Blautia > Blautia ammoniilytica. The sequence goes on from NZ_JAOQJL010000020.1 coordinate 21,300, forward strand.
AAGAAAGGCAAGCTTTCCGTAAAGGAAGCTACCAGTATTGCTATTCAGGTATCCATGGGACTGGAGGCAGCACACAGTCATGGTGTTGTACACAGGGATGTTAAGCCTCAGAATATTATGATTTCCACAGATGGAAAGGTAAAGGTTACGGATTTCGGTATTGCACGGGCTGCATCCTCCAATACCATCAGTTCCAATGTGATGGGGTCTGTACATTACAGCTCTCCTGAGCAGGTACGTGGTGGATACAGTGATGAGAAAAGTGATATTTATTCACTTGGTATTACCTTGTATGAAATGGTTACAGGCAGGGTTCCTTTTGACGGGGACACTACAGTTGCCATTGCTATCAAGCATCTTCAGGAGGAAATGGTTCCACCCAGTGTATATACACCGGATCTTCCCTACAGTCTAGAGCAGATCATCTTCAAATGCACACAGAAGAGTGTAGACCGCCGTTACCAGAAAATGGAAGATGTGATCGCAGACCTGAAGCATTCCCTGATCGATCCACAGGGGGACTTTGTGAAGCTTACATCTGTGGATAATGATGCCAAAACCGTTGTGATTTCTGACAAAGAGCTTGGTGAGATCAAGCATACACCAAAGCAGAAGACAGATATTGAAGAACTGGAAAAAGAGATCAATGAAACAGATTATGATGAGCCGGATGAACCGGTAAGCCGCAGAGAGCGGGAGAGAGAAAGGGAGCGGGAGCGCGAAAGGGCACGAAGAACGAAGAAACAGAGAAACAGCGGACTGATCATTACGATCCTGGCACTGATTTTTGGCGCAGCCCTTCTTGTAGTTCTGATCATTTTCATTGGCCGTGCAGCAGGGCTTATTGGCGGCAGCGACAATACAGACCAACAGCAGGAAGCACAGGTTACGGAAGCACCGGCAGATGAGGGGCAGGTAGCAGTTCCGGATCTGAAAGGCAAGACAGAAGATGAGGCGAAGACTCTTGTTTCTGATCTGCATCTTGGCCTTCAATCTATGGGAGAAGAAGCATCTACACAGGAAAAGGGACGGATCTCTTCACAGGATCTTGATCCTGGAACAATGGTAGACCAGAATACAACGATTAAATATTATATCAGCAAGGGTACACAGGATGTAAGTATCCCGGATGTATCCGGTACTACAGGGATTGATGCACAGCAGCAGCTAGAGGATCTGGGACTGGTAGTGCAGGTACAGAAGGTATACAGTGAAGCAGATGACACAGGAAGCTATCCTCAGGTAGATCCTGGATATTCCATGTATACAGAGCCTTCTTCCGGCACAGATGCTAAGTCCGGTGACAGTGTGACATTGTATGTGAGCCGTGGACTGGATTTTGGTGACAGTGCAGAAGTTCCGTATGTAGTGGGCATGCAGAAGAATGATGCACTTACAACTCTTGGTAAGTTTATCGATATTACAATAAATGAGCAGAAGAGCACAGATGTGGCAGCCGGGGAAGTTATTTCACAGGATCCGGTTGGCGGTGAGGCAGCAGATCCGGATCAGCCAATGACTATTACCATCAGTACAGGTGACCAGGAACCCGGCGCACAGGCAGATACATCTACAGACAGTGTAGCTTCTGCAGATAACAGTACATCAGATACTGCATCATCAAACAATGATACAGCCAGCCAGGCGGCAGCTGCAGGGGAAGTATGGAAATGTACACAGAGACTGAATACTCCTACCGGTTATAATGGCGGCTCTGTCCGTCTGGAACTTGTACAGGAGGTAGGAGGAGTGCCTACTGCTTCCGTGATCGTAGAGGGGCAGAAGATCACTTTCCCATATCAGCTGGATATTACAGGTGCACCTGGTGTGAGTGAAGGTACGCTTTATCTGTCCGAGGAAGTGGACGGAAGCTATCAGGAACTGGGACATTATCCCATCACTTTTGAAAAGGCTGAATAATCCATGCAGGGAAAGATCATAAAAGGAATTGCAGGCTTTTACTATATTTATGCAGAAGACGGAGAAACCTATGAGTGCAAGGCTAAAGGAATTTTCCGTAAAGATAACCAGAAGCCTTTGGTAGGGGATGATGTACAAATCAGCATTCTGGATCCTAAGGAAAAGAACGGAAATATAACAGCGATTCTTCCAAGGAAGAATTCGCTGATACGTCCGGCGGTAGCCAATGTGGATCAGGCAATGGTGATATTTGCCATGGAAAGCCCTAAGCCCAATTTTCTTCTTCTTGACAGATTTCTGATCATGATGGAGCAGCAGGATGTTCCTTCTGTGATCTGTTTTAACAAAGGAGATCTTGCAGAACCAGAAGAACAGCAAAGACTGTGCAGAATTTATGAGGATTGTGGATATCAGGTGATTCCTGCCAGTATCAAAGATGGTATCGGAGTAGATCAGATCCGTAAGGTACTGCAGGATAAGACCACTGTTGTGGCCGGGCCGTCAGGAGTTGGAAAGTCTTCACTGACGAACAGGCTTCAGGATGAGATTTGTATGGAGACTGGCGAGATTAGCCGTAAGCTGAAACGGGGACGTCATACTACCCGACATTCCCAGGTGATTCCTGTAGGAAAGGATACCTTCCTGGTGGATACACCTGGATTTTCTTCTTTATACCTGACTGATATGGAAGAAGATCAGCTGAAGGATTATTTTCCGGAATTTACCAGGTATGCACAGCAATGCCGTTTTCAGGGATGCCGACATATCCATGAGCCGGACTGCCAGGTGAAGCAGGCATTGGAGGATCATAAAATCAGCAAGCTGCGATATGAGGATTATTTGGTATTATATCAGGAATTAAAAGACAAACGTAAATATTAAATGAAATATAAAAATAAGCGTAAATACTAAATGAAATATAAATATTAAGCGGAATATAAGGAGGATTATTAAAACTATGTATCAGTTGTGTCCGTCTATTTTATCTGCGGATTTTAACCGCCTGGGCGAACAGATTAAAATCTTGGAAAACGAGGGAGTAAAATGGCTTCATATTGATGTTATGGACGGCGATTTTGTGCCAAGTATTTCCTTTGGAATGCCGGTGATCAAATCTATCCGCAAGGAATCCGGTATGTTCTTTGATGTGCATCTGATGGTTACAGAGCCTGGTCGTTATATTCAGGATTTTGTAGACTGTGGTGCTGATTCCATTACTGTGCATGCGGAGGCATGTGAGGATTTGGAACGTACCATTGAATTGATCCATGATGCAGGCGTAAAGGCAGGCATATCTATCAAACCGGCTACTCCGGTAAATGATATCAGCCATATGCTTGAGGATGTTGACATGGTACTTGTTATGACTGTTCAGCCAGGCTTTGGGGGACAAAAGTATATAGATGAGTGTACAGAGAAGATCCAGGAGCTTAGGGAACTGATCGACCATGAGGGGCTGGATGTGGATATTCAGGTAGACGGCGGGATCAATGAGGATACCCTTGTAACTGTAATGAAGGCCGGAGCCAATCTTTTTGTGGCAGGCTCCTGGGTGTTCAAGGATGATATTGCAAAGAATGTAAGAAATATCCAGAATAAGATCCATGAAATAGCAGATACACTGGAATAAGGAAGCATATGATTGATACAGTAGTAGTGAGCGGGGGCAATATCCAGGTTGATTTTGCCCTCGATTTTTTAAAAAAACTGAAAAAAGAAACAAACAGAAAAACATCAACACAGACAAGCACTTCCCATAGTAAAGCTTTGCAGCTGATCGCAGCAGATAAAGGCCTGGAATTTTTCATAACAGCAGGCATAACGCCAGATCTGATAGTGGGAGATTTTGACAGCCTTTCCTCGGAGGGAAAGATATACATGGAAAAACTGCCACAGACTTCTATCAGCAGGTTAAAGCCTGAAAAAGATGATTCTGATACACAGTCAGCTGTGAATCTGGCTATTTCTCAGGGAGCAAAGGACATTCTGATCCTTGGAGGGACAGGCACCAGGCTGGATCATGTGATGGCCAATCTGGGACTGCTTTTGTCAGGCAAAGAACGGGGTGTGAATATCCGGCTAGCAGACGTGAATAACTTTATCACCCTTGTGGATAATGGCACAGTTCTTCACAAAGACCGGCAGTATGGGAAGTATGTATCTTTTTTCTCTGTAGGAGGAGATGTGACCGGACTTACCCTGGAAGGCTTTAAATATCCGCTGCATGATCATCATCTGCGGTTCGCCCAAAGCGGGCTTACTGTTAGCAATGAGATTAAGGAGCAGGAGGCTAGGATCACCTTTTCCGGGGGCAATTTGCTGATGTTAATGACAAGAGACTGAATTGGGGCTAAATGTGGCGGTTTGCAGGTGAATACCGTGTAGACTCAAAATCGGATAAAGGTATACAAAAGAGTTCTGGTGTGTTATAATCCAATACGTGTCAGAGCTCTTTTGCATGAAAATGAGCATGATTATAACAAAAGAAGAATATACACAAGATATCTGAAAATACTGTAAATCAATACACTCAAAGGAGATATACATAGAAATGAAATTAGGAATCGTAGGCCTGCCCAATGTAGGCAAAAGTACATTGTTTAATTCCCTGACAAAAGCAGGGGCAGAATCAGCTAACTACCCATTCTGCACCATTGACCCCAATGTGGGAGTTGTAACAGTGCCGGATGAAAGACTGAAGCTTTTAGGAGATTTTTATCATTCCAAGAAGGTAACACCGGCAGTGATCGAATTTGTGGATATAGCAGGCCTTGTAAAAGGAGCATCCAAAGGAGAGGGACTTGGCAACCAGTTCCTTGCCAATATCCGTGAAGTAGATGCCATTGTACATGTGGTACGCTGCTTTGAAGACTCTAATGTGATCCACGTAGATGGAAGTATTGATCCGCTTCGTGACATTGAGACCATCAACCTGGAGCTGATCTTCTCTGATCTGGAGATCCTGGAGCGCAGGATCGCAAAGGTTACAAAGACTGCACGTATGGATAAAGAAGCAGCTAAGGAACTGGATTTCCTTCAGAAGATCAAGAAGCATCTGGAAGATGGCAAGATGGCCATCACTATGGAGCTGGACAATGAGGATGAAGAGGGATGGATGGGTACATACAACCTTCTTACATGGAAGCCTGTGATTTATGCTGCTAACGTGGCTGAGGATGATCTGGCAGATGACGGTGAGTCCAATAAATATGTGGCAGAGGTGCGTGAATACGCAAAAGAACAGAACAGTGGAGTATTTGTGATCTGTGCACAGATCGAGGAAGAGATTTCTGAACTGGATGATGATGAGAAGAAAATGTTCCTGGAAGATCTGGGGCTGAAAGAATCAGGACTTGAGAAGCTTGTCCGTGCAAGCTATCATCTCCTTGGCCTGATGAGTTTCCTTACATCCGGAGAGGATGAAACACGTGCATGGACAATTAAGATCGGTACAAAGGCACCTCAGGCAGCAGGAAAGATCCATTCTGATTTTGAAAGAGGATTTATTAAAGCAGAGGTAGTAAATTATCAGGATCTTCTGGACTGTGGATCTTACGCAGGAGCCAGAGAAAAGGGCCTGGTTCGCATGGAAGGAAAGGATTACGTTGTGCAGGATGGAGATGTGATCTTATTCAGGTTCAACGTATAAAACGGTGATATATGGATATGATGATTCGTTTTCCTAATCTTGGGGTGGAACTTGGATATGTGGGCAGATCTGTACGGATATTCGGCTTTGAGATCACCTTCGGAGGGATGCTCCTTGCATTGGGGATGCTTGCAGGACTTGCTTTTATTGTTCTTGAAGCAAAACGCAGAAATGAAAATCAGGATGCTTACGTTGGAATGATGATCACAGCTGTGATCTTTGGCCTGATAGGTGCCCGGCTTTTTTATGTGGGATTTTCCTGGGATCTTTATAAAGACAATATTCTGGAGATCTTTAATATCCGGAATGGAGGAATGGCTTTTTACGGCGGTTTGTTAGGCGGCATGCTGGGGGCTGCTATTTACTGTGGAATACGCAGGCTCTCCTTTATGAAAATGGCAGATACTGCCTGTATGGGACTGGTAGTGGCACAGATAATAGGAAGATGGGGAGATTTTTTTAACAGGGAATCCTTTGGGGAATATACCAATTCGGTTCTTGCCATGCAGCTTCCTTTATCTTCAGTACGAAGCAGCCAGGTCAGTGCGGCTATGCGGGAAAATCTTGTGACTGTAAACGGAGTTTCCTTTGTTCAGGTACATCCTGCTTTTTTTTACGAAAGCGCATGGTGCCTGGTGTTGTTCCTTCTTCTCCTTGTGTGGAAGAGGAGAAAAAGCTTCCAGGGGGAGATTTTTCTTAGATATCTTACAGGTTACGGACTGGGGAGATTTCTGCTGGAGTGGATCCGTACAGACAAGCTGGTGATGCCAGGGACAGGTATTTCTGTTTCCATGGTGATCTCTGTGATACTGTTTGTATTATGTGGGATCATGGGAATGGTACGCAGGACAATGGCGAAAAAACGTGCAAAAGTAAAAAAACGTAGAAGAGAGGAAGATTATGAAGCAGAAGAAAAAGCTGCCCGGGAAGCAGAAGGACATGATTCCCTGGAAGCGGATGACCTCTTATCTGAGACGCATACGAAAGAGAATCCTGAAAATCCGGATGCAGAAGCTGCAAAAGAAGCTGGACAGACAGATCCGGTGCCGTCAGGATCTGCTGAAGAATCTGGAAATGAGCCGGAAGCTTGACAGGTTCATGAATGCAGCCATGCTGGCTGAAGAAATAGAATGATCATAAAGTGGGTAACTGTTCACAGGAATGTGGAGAGTACCCACTTTTTTTCTGTTGCATGGAAATATTTTACAGGTGGTCCAGCTAAAAAATAAGGATTCCTACTTGCGTTTTTCATCTAAATGGTTTAGAATAAACCCATAAGTGGTAGAAAGTGGAGAATAGTGGAGGCGAATGGGGGCATTGTGGCAGACAGTTCCATCCGCATCCCGGAAATACGAAGGGGAGACTCGTATTTCCCGAGAGTAGGTGAGTAAATATGTTCATGGGAGAATACAACCACACAATCGATGCGAAGGGGCGGCTGATTATCCCTTCTAAGTTCAGAGAACTCTTAGGGGAAGAGTTTGTTCTGACCAAGGGACTGGATGGTTGTCTTTCTATATATCCTATGGATGAATGGGAAGCCTTTGAAACAAAACTCAGAGCATTACCACTTACGAACAAGAACGCAAGAACCTTTTCAAGATTCTTTGTGGCAGGAGCCACCACATGTGAGCTGGACAAGCAGGGGAGAATCCTTGTACCACAGACCTTAAGGGAGTTTGCTGGTCTGGATAAAGATGTGGTTCTGACTGGAAATCTTAACAGGATCGAAGTCTGGAGCAAAGAAAAATGGAATGAAAACTGCAATTATGACGACATGGACAGCATTGCAGAAGGCATGCAGGAAATGGGAATCGTTATATAAGGCAGTTCTAAGGACAAATCCAACAGGAGACGGAAATGGAATTCAAACACAAATCTGTATTACTGGAAGAGGCTGTTGACGGCTTAAGGGTAAAGCCTGATGGAACCTATGTGGATGGGACTTTAGGAGGTGCGGGACATGCCTGCAGGGTATGTGAAAAACTTTCTGCCAAGGGGAGATTTATTGGTATAGATCAAGACCAAGATGCAATAATTGCTGCGAGTGAAAGGCTGGGCGCCTACAAACAGGCGACAATCATTCGCAGCAATTATTGTTACATGGGACAGGAACTTTCTGCCCGGGGAATTTACGGGGTAGACGGAATCCTGCTGGATCTTGGAGTATCCTCTTATCAGCTGGACAATGAAGAGCGAGGATTTACCTACAGGGTAGATGCTCCACTGGACATGAGAATGGATCAGAGGCAGAGCCAGACCGCATCAGACATCGTCAACGGTTATGAAGAAAAAGAACTTTACCGTATCATCAGAGACTACGGGGAAGATAAATTTGCAAAGAATATTGCAAAGCATATTGTGGCAGCAAGGGAAAAGAAGCCTATCGCCACAACTGGGGAACTGACGGAGATTATCCGCGGAGCGATTCCCATGAAGATACAGGCAACAGGAGGTCATCCTGCCAAGCGTACTTTCCAGGCGATTCGTATAGAACTGAATAAAGAACTGGATGTATTGAGAGATTCTCTGGATGGTATGATCGATCTTCTGAATGATGGAGGAAGGATCTGCATTATCACCTTCCATTCTCTGGAAGACAGGATCGTTAAGACCATATTCAGAAAGAATGAAAATCCATGTACATGTCCACCGGATTTCCCGGTATGTGTATGTGGAAAAAAATCAAAGGGACAAGTGATCACAAGAAAGCCTATTCTTCCAAGTGAGGAAGAGATGGAAGAGAATCCACGTTCCAAAAGTGCAAAGCTGCGGATTTTTGAGCGAAGCAGAAGTTAGTCAGACAGTAAGTTAGAGGGGAAATAAAATGGCGGCAAACAGACCTACTACAGCAAGAAGAAATATGAATAGCGCCAGAAATCCCAGAGGGGTATATATAGACGGAAGTGCAGCACGCAAGCTTCAGGAAGTGCCAGAGCGGAGATATTATCCTCCGGCACAGCGTCCTGCAAGGCAGCCTGCCAAAGTGGCAGCAAGCCCCCGAACTCAGGAAAGGCAGCGTACACTTAGTAAAGAGGCAAAGAAGAACAGGGCAAAAGCAATGAGCATGAACCGGAAGTTTGTTGTTTTCATTGCGGTTGTATCCACAGCAGTCCTGTTTTGCTGTATCAATTATCTGAGACTGAAGTCAGATTATACAAGGAAGATCAGTCAGGTGGCATCTCTGGAATCAGAACTGGCTCAGTTGAAAGAGGATAATGATGCTTACTACAGTGAGGTTACTTCCAATGTAGACCTGGATAAGATCAAGAAGATTGCCATCGGACGACTTGGAATGAAAAATCCGTCTGATGATCAGGTGATGACTTATAGTGTTGAGGGGGGAAGCTATGTACGGCAATATCAGGATGTGCCTTAACAGGCGCTTCCTAGTACAGTGAAAATTAAGACAAGTCAATATGGTGGTTACTTAATATTCACTGTACTGGTATCCAACTGATTAGAAAGCAAGGCAGGTGATCTATTGAGCAGCATGGACAAAAGAAGGAAAAAAAGGCCAGAGAAAAAAATTAATTATGTTATGCGGAAGAAGCTGATATTACTGTTTGCAATAGTGATAGGAGCTTTTTTTGCATTGGCAATGAGAATCACATACATTAATGCAACAAGCGGGAACAAATACAAAAAACAGGTACTAAGCCAGGCACAGCAAAAATATGAAAGCAGGGTGATGCCTGCACGGCGAGGAGACATCTACGACCGGAACGGGAATATCCTGGCTACCAGCAATAAGGTTTACAATGTGATCCTGGATTGCAAGGCAGTAAATGAAAATGAGGATTATGTGGAGCCCACCGTTCGTGCACTGACCAGCGTGCTTGGGATTGAAGAGGGAGAGATCCGTACCCGTCTTACGGCGGAAAGTACCAAGAACAGTCAGTATCAGATCATCAAGAAGCAGATTTCCATGGATGATAAAAAGGCTTTTGAGGACTATAAATCCATTCCTGAGGACAGTGACCTTACGAAAGAGCAGATCCAGGAAAAAAATAATGTACAGGGCGTATGGTTTGAAGAGGACTATCTGAGAATTTACCCATACAATGAATCTGCCTGCGATACCATTGGATTTACCCTGGAAAGGGATGTGGCAGACAGCGGCATCGAGGGCTACTATAACAGTACCCTGAATGGGGTAGACGGCCGTCAGTATGGCTATTTCAATAGCAGCTCCGATGTGGAACAGACCATTATTGAGCCTACCAATGGTAACAGCTTGGAGCTTAGTCTGGACATGGGAGCACAGCAGATCGTGGAAAAATATGTGAATGCTTTCAATGAACGGATGGGAGCAAAGAATGTAGGCGTGATCGTGGAAGATCCTTCCAACGGAGAGATCATTGCCATGGACGGTGGAGACCGGTATGATCTGAACGAACCCAGAGATCTTTCCCAGCTTTATACCAAGGACGAGATCAAAGGAATGAATGATGAAGAGACAGTAGAGGCATTAAATGCCATGTGGAGTAATTTCTGTGTAACAGATGCTTATGAGCCCGGTTCTGTTGTAAAGCCTATAGTTATGGCTTCAGCACTGGAAAAAGGTAAGATCAGTACTTCGGATACTTTTGTATGTGATGGAGGCCAGGCCTTTGGTACAGATACTTTTATTAAGTGTGCGGTATGGCCGAATGCCCACGGTACAGAGACACTGGCAGATGTTATTGCAAACTCCTGTAATGACGGTATGATGCAGATCGCTGCAACTATGGGCAGTGAGCAGTTTATCAAAGCACAAAGTGTATTTAATTTTGGCTCCAGGACAGGCATTGACCTGCCAAACGAAGGAACAGGTATTATCCATACTACAGATACGATGGGCGAGACAGAGCTTGCCTGCTCTGCATTCGGACAAGGATTTACCTGTACCATGCTTCAGGAGATCAATGCTATGTGCTCCGTTGTGAATGGTGGATATTATTATCAGCCTCATCTTGTGACTAAGATCAAGGACAGCAATGGAAGTGTGGTAAAAACCGTGAATCCGGTTCTGATGAAACAGACCATTTCCTCTAATATTTCCACAGATATCCGCAGTTATATGCATCAGAGTGTGCTTCGTGGTACCAGTCAGACATCAAGGGTTCAGGGCTACAGTTCCGGTGGTAAGACAGGTACAGCAGAGAAGTTTCCCCGTGGAAATAAGAAATATCTGGTTTCCTTTATTGGATTTGCCCCTGTAGATGATCCTGCTGTTGTGATCTACGTGGTTGTGGATGAGCCAAACGCAGAGGATCAGGCAACCAGTACCTATGCACAGTATATTGCACAGGGAATCCTTTCCGAGCTGCTTCCTTATCTGAATGTAGCACCGGACGAGGCTTCTGATGGAGAAACGCCGGTTACAGAACTGTGGGAAGGCTTTCAGGGATATCTTTCAAATAATACGGAAAGTTCTCTGGATGAAAATGGCAATCTGGTGGACGGCAATGGCAATCTGATCGATTGGGATGGCAACCGTATTGATGAAAATGGTTATCTTCTCAATGCAGATGGAAGCTATCAGATTGATGAGAATGGAGAATATATTAAGTCAGATAATCTTGATGGAGCAGGTGATGGCAGTGGCTTGCAGGAAGCTGTATCGGATACAAGCATTCCGGCTCCTCTGGACGGAGATTCTAAGACTGCACAGGACAATGATATGGAAAGCGAAGGACTGACCAACGAAGAGGCTGGTCTGGAATAAGAAAAGTGATAACCCTGCCAGGACGGTTCATATATTAATATGACAGTTCTGGCAGGGCTTTTCTATGTGCGGATATAGCGGTTACAATAGAACAGAGAAAGCCCGGAAAGGATATTTGTGAAAAAAAGTCTGACCTTTCACAGGAAAAAAGTGTGGCTGGTCCTTGCCATCTGCAGTATTCTGTTGCTTGGACTGATGGTACGTTTGGTGTGTCTGATGGGCTTTTTGTCAGATCATTATTACAGGAAAGCAGAGGATCTTCATGAAAGGGAGCGGGATATTAAGGCAGAAAGGGGAAAAATTCTGGATGCAGCTGGAAAGGTACTGGCAGATAACCGGACAGTGTGTACCATTTCTGTGATCCACAGTCAGATCAAAGAACCGGAAAAGGTGATCCGGGTACTGGCAGAAAAGCTTTCCATGGATCCTGTTCAGGTGCGGAAACAAGTGGAAAAGGTTTCTTCTATAGAAAGGATCCGTACAAATGTTGACAAGGAAACAGGGGATCAGATCCGTGAGTGTCAGCTGGAGGGAGTGAAGGTGGATGAGGATTACAAACGGTGGTATCCCTATGGAGATCTGGCTTCCAAAGTGCTTGGCTTTACAGGTGGGGACAATCAGGGAATCATCGGGCTGGAAGTAAAATATGAGGATGTATTAAGGGGAGAAAACGGAAAAATCCTGACGGTTACAGATGCCAGGGGAGTGGAACTTACAGATAAGGGAGAAAAAAGAAAGGAACCGGTGGCAGGGCAGGATCTTCGGATCAGTCTGGATGCCAGTATCCAGGAATATGTGCAGCAGGCGGCACAGAAGGTGATGGAGGAAAAACAGGCGGACAGAGTATCCATCCTTTTGATGAATCCTCAGAACGGTGAAATCTATGCCTGTGTAAATGTGCCGGAATTTGATTTGAACCAACCATTTGAACTGAATACGGAACAGGATACATCTGACCTTAGCCAGCAGGAAAAGCAGGATCTGTTGAACCAGATGTGGAGAAATCCATGCCTGAATGATACCTATGAACCTGGTTCTACCTTTAAGATCATTACAATGGCAGCCGGACTGGAGGAAGGAGTGGTTACAGAAGAAGATTCCTTTTATTGCCCAGGATATAAGCTGGTAGATGACCGAAGGATCCACTGTGCCAACCGTAGAGGGCATGGCTCACAGAATTTTGTTCAGGGAGCTGAAAATTCCTGTAACCCGGTTTTTATTGAAGTTGGCCTGCGGCTGGGAGTGGATAATTATTACAAATATTTCAAACAGTTTGGTCTTTTGAAAAAAACAGGGATCGATCTGCCTGGTGAAGCAGGAACCATCATGCATCAGAAAAACAAAATGGGAAATGTGGAACTGGCTACCGTGTCCTTTGGACAGTCTTTTCAGATCACGCCCATCCAGTTGGCAGCAACGGTAAGCGGGATCATCAACGGTGGGAAAAGGGTGACTCCTCATTTTGCAGTGGCAGTACAAAGTCCGGATGGGAGAAATATCAAAGAGCTTTCTTATCCGGTGGAGCAGGGGATCCTGTCAGAAGCAACCTCCAGGCGGGTACGGAACATTCTGGAAAAGGTGGTATCAGAAGGCTCCGGAAAAAATGCAAAGATTGAGGGCTATTCTATCGGAGGGAAAACAGCTACCTCACAGACTCTTCCCAGAAGTGCTAACCGATATATTTCTTCTTTTCTTGGCTTTGCACCAGCAGAAGAGCCCATTGTTCTGGGACTTTGTATTATTCACAATCCCCAGGGAATGTATTACGGAGGCACCATAGCCGCACCTGTGATCCGACGGATTTTCGAGAATGTTCTGCCCTATCTGGGTATAGAATGCAGCTACAGTCTTGATAAATAGGTGAAAAAGCCGTATACTATAAGATGTTTTAAAAAAGACGAAAGAAATAAGAGGTGTGAAATGGATTTTCAAGTTGTGATTCCCGTGCTGATTTCCTTTGGAATCAGTGCATTATTAGGCCCTGTTGTGATTCCTTTTCTTAAAAAGCTGAAAATGGGACAGACAGAAAGAGTAGAAGGCGTACAGTCCCATCTGAAGAAGGCAGGGACACCTACCATGGGAGGCGTGATGTTTCTTGTATCCACAGTGATCACGGCTCTGTTTTATGTAAAGGATTATCCCAAGATCATTCCTGTGCTTTTTCTTACATTAGGCTTTGGACTGATCGGATTTCTGGACGATTATCTGAAGGTTGTGCTACGCAGGTCAGATGGACTTCTGGCATGGCAGAAGCTGATTTTACAGGTGGTTGTTACAGGGATTTTTACCTTCTATATTTTAAATTATACAGATATTTCACTGACTATGCGGATCCCGTTCTGGAGCGGACATTATCTGGATTTGGGCTGGCTGGCAGTGCCACTTCTGTTCTTTGCTGTGATCGGTACTGTAAACGGGGTGAATTTTACAGACGGTGTTGACGGTCTGGCTTCCAGCGTTACACTGATCGTTGCAGTGTTTTTTACTGTGGTTTCCATTGGGCTGAAGTCCGGGATCGAGCCTTTTACCTGTGCGGTAGTGGGTGGTCTGATGGGATTTCTGCTTTACAATGTGTATCCTGCGAAGGTGTTTATGGGAGATACAGGTTCCCTTGCACTGGGCGGATTTGTGGCAGGCTGTGCTTACATGATGCAGATGCCTTTGTTTATTCTGATCGTAGGCCTGATCTATCTGGTAGAGGTTCTTTCAGTTATGATCCAGGTTACTTATTTTAAGGCAACTCATGGGAAGAGAATCTTCAGGATGACCCCGATCCACCATCATTTTGAACTTGGCGGATGGTCTGAGACAAGAGTTGTAGCAGTTTTTTCAATTATTACGGCAATTATGTGCCTGATCGGACTGCTGGCGCTTTAAGGAGGAGAAAGTCGTGGATTTAAAAGGAAAAAAAGTTTTCGTTTTCGGTACAGGAAAAAGCGGGATAGGAGCTGCACAGCTTCTTGTAAAAGCAGGTGCTCTCCCAGTTATTTTTGACGGAAAAGCAGATATTGACAAAGAAGAGATCGTACATAAAATCGGAACAGATACACCAGTGCAGGTGTATGCAGGAGAGCTGCCAGGTGAAGTACAAAAGAGTCTGGATCTGGCTGTACTTAGTCCTGGTGTTCCTACTGACCTTCCCCTTGTAAAAAGCTTTTATGCGCAGGGACTGCCAGTATGGGGCGAGGTAGAACTGGCGTACCAGACAGGAAAAGGGCAGGTTCTTGCAATTACTGGTACGAATGGCAAGACCACTACCACCGCACTTCTTGGCAAGATCATGGCAGATGCCCGTCCTTCTGTTTTTGTTGTTGGAAATATTGGTACACCTTATACATCAAAAGCACCAAATATGAAGGAAGAAAGCATTACTGTAGCTGAGATCAGCAGCTTTCAGCTGGAGACGATCCAGGATTTTGCCCCACATGTAAGTGCGATCCTGAATATTACTGAGGATCATCTGAACCGTCATCACACTATGGAAGAATATATCCGGGTGAAGGAACTGATCACTAAGAATCAGGGACCAAAGGATGTATGTGTACTGAATTATGAGGATCCGGTCCTTCGTAAGTTTGGCGAAAACATTGTACCGGAGGTGGTTTATTTCTCCAGTGTGAGAAAGCTTCCAAAGGGTATCTACCTGGATGGGGATATGATCACACTTCGTACAGACAAAGAAGAGATCCCGGTTGTGAAGACAGGAGACCTGAAGCTTCTGGGACAGCATAATTTTGAAAATGTAATGGCAGCAGTTGCCATGGCATGGTATGACGGCGTAGATATGGACAGTATCCGTAAGAGTGTGTGTGAGTTTACTGCAGTTCCCCACAGGATCGAATATGTGACTGAGAAAAACGGTGTTGCATATTATAATGATTCCAAGGGAACCAATCCGGACGCTGCCATTCGTGGGATCAAGGCTATGAACCGTCCTACATTGCTGATCGGCGGCGGCTATGATAAAGGCTCTACTTATGACGAATGGATCCAGGCATTTGATGGTAAAGTGAAGTACCTGGTGCTGATCGGACAGACAAAGGAGAAGATCAAAGAGGCTGCAAAGAAGAATGGTTTCCATCAGATCATCCTGTGTGAAGACCTGAAGGAAGCAGTTCAGGTATGTGCGCAAAAGGCAGAGCCAGGTGATGCAGTGCTTCTTTCACCTGCCTGTGCAAGCTGGGGGCAGTTTGATAATTATGAGCAGAGAGGTGACATATTTAAGGAGCTTGTTTCATATCTTTAAATAAAAGAATGATCCGGGAGATTTTATGGCATCAGGAAAGAAACAGGGCTATTCAGAAGCAGACAGGATTTTACTTACGCTGGTGCTGATCCTTGCGGTCTTTGGAGTGACCATGCTTTTCTCAACCAGTGAATATAATGGCAGAGTACGTTTCGGCGACTCTGCCTATTATTTTAAGAAACAGTTATTTGCTATGTCCCTGGGGTTTCTGGCTATGTATCTGGTTGCAGGAATGGATTATCACTTTTTTATCCGCCTGGCACCGGCAGCCTATGCAGCTTCCTTAGGTCTGTCAGCAGCAGTGCTGGTGGTGGGGCAAGAGATCAATGGTTCCAAGCGGTGGCTGAATCTGGGACCATTGTCTTTTCAGCCTTCAGAATTTGCAAAAGTGGCAGTGATCCTTTTTTTGGTTTGGCAGATCCAGCAAACCAAAAGCAGCACTTCTGGTTTGTGGTTTATGGGACGGACCCTTGTATCACTTCTTCCGGTGATAGGACTTGTGGGCTCCAATAATCTGAGCACAGCTATTATTATCCTTGGGATCGGAGTGGCGCTGATTTTTGCGTCAAACTCCAGATATGCCTGCTTTCTTGGTATAGGTGCTGCAGGCGTGGCAGTTGCCGTGTTGTTTCTGGCAGCAGAAAGCTATCGGCTGGAACGTCTGGCTATCTGGCGGGATCCGGAAAAATACGAAAAAGGTTTTCAGACTATTCAGGGGCTGTATGCTATTGGAAGCGGAGGACTGTTTGGTAGAGGGCTGGGAAGCAGTATACAAAAACTGGGATTTGTGCCGGAAGCCCAGAATGATATGATTTTTTCTATTATTTGCGAAGAACTGGGGCTTACCGGGGCATTGATATTGATTTTGATTTTCGGACTGCTGATCTGGAGACTATGTGTGATCGCCACTCGGTGTACGGATCTGGCAGGAACTTTGATCTGCACCGGGATCATGGCCCATATGGCTATTCAGGTGATCCTGAATATTGCTGTAGTAACAAATACCATTCCAAACACAGGCATTACACTGCCCTTTGTCAGCTATGGAGGAACCTCTGTGGTTTTTCTGATGGGAGAAATGGGGCTGGCTCTTAGCGTGAGCAGTCACAAACAGCATTTCTTTACATATACTAAAGGGTAAGAGGCTCTTTAGGAGTGAAAAGCTTGGATGATTACATCTGTATCGTGGGTGGTAAGCCATTAAAAGGAACCATTTCTGTACAGGGATCAAAGAATGCGGCGCTTCCCATGATGGCAGCGTCCCTGCTGCACAGAGGCGTAAGTGTTCTTAAGACATGTCCCAGGATCGCAGATGTTTTTTGTATGGAGAAGATCCTTCAGGCATTGGGAGCAGCTACCTGGTGGGAGGATCATGATCTATATATGGACTGCACAAATGCAGACAAAGAAGAAATACCGGAAATGTATACAGGACGTATGCGGTCATCGGTTATTCTGCTTGGAGCCATGCTTGCCAGGAATGGTAAAGGTACGCTTGGGTATCCGGGAGGCTGCGTAATTGGCAGCAGGCCTATAGACCTGCATTTTTATGCACTAAGACAGCTTGGGGCTGTGATCCAAAAAGATCAGGTGATCCAGGGAACTGCTCCGTCAGGCCTTTGGGGAAATCAGATATTGTTTCCAAAAAGAAGTGTGGGTGCTACACAACAGGCTATTCTGGCTGCTGTGCTTGCAAAGGGAAATACAATTATAAAAAATTCTGCCAGGGAACCGGAAATTCTTTGGCTTTGCAGATATTTAAAAACAATGGGAGCGCAGATCAAAGGAGAGGGAACGGACTGTATTTTTATAGAGGGAAGGGATGAATTAGGAGCCGGATATATGAAGATTCCTCCGGACCGGATCGTTGCAGGAACTTATATTTGTGCCGCAGCAGCCACAAGAAGTGAGATCACACTGGAAAATGTACCGGAAGGTGAGCTGGATGCCTTTCTGGATGTATATTGCAAAATGGGTGGACAATATAAAGGGAAGAGTGGTAAACTAATAGTCAATGGACAGAACATCCACTGTCCGGTAAAGCTTCTTAAGACGGATGTTTATCCTGGATTTCCTACAGACCTGCAATCACAGGTTATGTCAGTTCTGACTACAGTGACCGGGAAAAGCCTGATCCGGGAACAGATTTTTGAGGATCGTTATAAGGCTGCAGGAGAACTGGTGAAGATGGGAGCACATATAAACATCTGCGGCAGGGAAGCTTATATAGAAGGTGGATATCCATTATATGGCAGGCAGGTAACTGCCAGGGAGCTTCGGGGCGGTGCCGCTTTGGTGATTGCCGCCTTGTGTGCCAAAGGTACCACAAAGATCAGTGGATATTCATTTATCAGTAGAGGCTATGAGAACATCTGTCAGGATCTTGCTGGCGCAGGTGCCAGGATCAGCCTGGGCAGAGCTACAGACAGCCGAGGCATTCTTGAATATTAAAGGATGGATTATGGGAACTGGAGATAACGGAGAAACGTCTGTGTTTGATAAAAAAACAAAAAAAATAATATGGGGAACCCTGGCGGCAGTGCTGCTGACAGGCATTATCTTTTTCTTTTCCTTTTTCCGGGTCAGGACCATTGAAGTTATGGGCAGTACTCATTATACCCAGGATCAGGTAAAGGAGATGGCTCTGCAGGGTTCCTTCATGAGCAATACGGTGCTGGCTTCTTTTTTTCATAAAAATGAGCAGGTCAGCGACATGCCTTTTGTAGAAGGATACAGTGTTTCTATGACTGGCAGGGATACCATCTGTATCAGTGTAAAAGAAAAGAAAGTAGTAGGCTGCATCCCTTATCTGGATAATTATATTTACTTTGACAGAAACGGAGTCTTTGTTGAAGGCCTGAAGACCAGAGATGAGAAGGTACCTTTTTTTGATGGGATCCAGGTAGATAAGGTAGTTTTGAATGAAAAGCTTCCACTGAAAGGGAAAACAATTCTGAATACTGCTGTAGCACTTGCAACTATTTTTCAGAAGAATGACACAGTGCCGGATCACATCCAGATTGATGATAAGTCCAGGATCAGTCTGATTTATGGGGATGTTACCGTTATACTTGGGGAGGACAGGCTGCTAGAGGACAAGATGACAAGGGCGATTGCCATCCTGCCAAAGCTTTCCGGGCAAAAAGGGATCCTTCATATGGAGAATATTACCGAGACTGAAAAGAATTGTACCTTCGAAGCAGAGGTAGAACCGGTAACTGCTGAGAACTGGACCGGTGGATATGATGAAAATGGAGAATATACCGGTGATGGGGAATATGACGAAAATGGCAAGTATGTAGGGGCAAAGCCCAAAAGTGAACTGGATTATGCCCTTGAAAACTGGCATGGCGGATATGACGGAGAGGGAGATTATACTGGTGAGGGCGAGTATGATGCCAACTGGAATTATGTGGGGCCTAAGCCTACCGAAGAAAGTATAGCAGCCAATGGAGACTGGCATGGTGGGTATCTGGAAGACGGAAGTTATACAGGAACTGGTGAATATGACCATGACGGCAACTATGTAGGTCCTAATCCCAATGCAGGGAATGACGAATATTCGTGAAAAAAGTATAAAAAAACAAAATTAGTAGTTGATTAATTCAAAAAAAAAATATATGATATATCTATATGTAGCTTGATACAAATAAACTTGACTTGAATATCAGGTATAGAAATAAAGGAGGAAGTACATTGTTAGAGATTATGTCAAATGAGGCAGAGTCATCTGCGAAGATTATTGTAATCGGCGTAGGTGGAGCTGGTAATAATGCAGTGAACAGAATGGTGGAAGAAGCCATTGGCGGGGTAGAGTTTGTAGGTGTGAATACCGATAAACAGGCTTTAACTCTGTGCAAAGCTCCAACTGTACTTCAGATTGGCGAAAAGATTACCAAAGGACTTGGTGCGGGTGCACAGCCAGAGGTTGGACAGAAGGCAGCAGAGGAAAGTATAGAAGAAGTGAAGCAGATCATGGAAGGTGCAGATATGGTTTTCGTTACCTGCGGTATGGGTGGCGGTACCGGTACAGGAGCTGCTCCGGTGATTGCAGCAGCAGCAAAGGAGATGGGTATCCTTACTGTTGGTGTTGTTACAAAGCCTTTCCGCTTTGAAGCAAAGACCCGTATGAACAATGCACTTGCAGGTATTGAGAATCTGAAGAAAGCAGTGGATACACTGATCGTGATCCCGAATGATAAATTACTGGAGATCGTTGACCGCCGGACTACTATGCCGGAGGCACTGCGTAAGGCTGATGAAGTACTTCAGCAGGCAGTTCAGGGTATTACAGACCTGATTAATCTGCCGGCACTGATCAATCTTGACTTTGCAGATGTACAGACCGTTATGACAGATAAGGGTATTGCACACATCGGTATTGGTGAGGCCAGAGGTGATGACAAGGCTATGGAGGCTGTTCAGCAGGCTGTTTCTTCTCCGCTTCTTGAGACTACCATTAAAGGTGCTACACACGTTATCATTAATATTTCCGGTGATATTTCCCTTATGGATGCCAATGATGCAGCCAGCTATGTACAGGAGCTTACAGGAGAGGATGCAAATATCATCTTTGGTGCAATGTATGATGATTCAGTTGCTGATTATGCAAGGATCACTGTTATTGCTACAGGCCTTAGTGATGCAGCGCAGAATACCAGTCCTTTTGGCAACAGAAGCAGCAATGCATCTTTTAATGCCAAAAGACCGGCAGCACAGACAAGCACAACATCTTCTTTTAAGATGCCAAGCTTCAGTATGCCTACTATGAATGCAACACCATTTACTGCGAAGACACCTTCCAGTACAGTGCAGAAGAAGGATATCCAGATTCCGGATTTCCTTAAGAACCGCTAATCAATTCTTTATGAAATATCAGGGCTGTGACACAGCAGGGAGTAAGTTCCTACTGTGCCGCAGCTTTTTTTACATTTTAGCACTTACAGGCAAAGGTTCCACACTTGGTTTCGTGGCAGCACTGTGCCCTGGAACCATCTACATCAACAGCTGCTGCTGTACATTTGCAATTGTCATTGTATGCACAGTTGTGGGCTTTACATTCAATCTGGATCTTTTCGCAGCCGCAGCGGCACTCCATACCATTTGTTGCTGCATCAGATTTTTCCTGAAAGCTTCCACAGCAGGTTTCATCTGCAATGTGGGCACTTTCACCCATAACATTGATCTCACCTCTGGAACACTGACGGGCGTCATTATAAACACAGTTAGCAGCTGAACATTTTAAAATCGTCATGATCATTCCTCCTTTTATTAGATGCAGGGCATCTTTGTATATACAAGGATAGTATCTGCGTTTTGCTATGTAATATGTATGGAAAATTATAGTAAAAATATTGCAAAGCTATCTTTGCTGCGCTATAATATGAGCATGAAAAAGGGGAGCTGGCGAAAACCGGCTGAGAGGAAACGTGATTCCGTTTTGACCCGTAACCTGATTTGGATAATGCCAACGTAGGGAAGAGGATGAGTAGTCTCTGCTTTTAGTATGGCAGAGGCTTTTTTTATGGAGGAAAAAAGATTGAGAAATTATACCACACAGATGGATGCGGCAAGAAAAGGCATTGTCACAAAGGAAATGGAGATTGTGGCAAAAAAAGAACATATGACAACAGATGCATTAAGAAAGCTGGTTGGGGAAGGCAAGGTTGCAATCTGTGCAAATAAGAATCACAAATGTCTTGATCCGGAAGGCGTGGGCAGCATGCTTCGCACAAAGATCAATGTTAATCTGGGAGTGTCCCGCGACTGTAAAGACTATGATATTGAGATGGAAAAGGTCATGAGTGCTGTGAAGTTGGGCGCAGAGGCGATTATGGATCTGTCAAGCCATGGTAATACTCAGCCCTTCCGTCAGAAGCTGACCCAGGAATGTCCTGTTATGATCGGAACGGTTCCTGTATATGACAGCGTGATCCATTACCAAAGGGATCTGGCGACTTTGACAGCCAAGGATTTTATTGACGTTGTAAGGCTTCATGCCCAGGACGGTGTAGATTTTGTAACGCTGCACTGTGGGATCACCAGGAAAACCATTGATCAGATACGGAATCACAAAAGAAAAATGAATATTGTAAGCCGTGGCGGAAGCCTGGTTTTTGCATGGATGAGCATGACAGGAGAAGAGAATCCATTTTATGAGTATTTTGATGAAATTCTTGATATCTGTGAGGAATATGATGTTACCATTTCCCTTGGGGATGCTTGTCGTCCAGGATGTCTGGCAGATGCAACCGACGTATGTCAGATTGAGGAACTTGTCCGTCTTGGGGAATTGACCAAACGCGCATGGGCGCATAATGTACAGGTTATGGTAGAGGGACCGGGACATGTGCCGTTGGATCAGGTAGCAGCCAATATGAAAGTGCAGCAGACCATTTGTATGGGAGCACCTTTCTATGTACTTGGGCCTCTTGTAACAGATATTGCACCTGGATATGACCATATTACTGCAGCCATCGGCGGAGCAGTGGCAGCTATGAGCGGAGCTGCTTTCCTTTGCTACGTAACGCCTGCAGAGCATCTGGCTCTTCCTAACGTGGATGATGTTAAGCAGGGGATCATTGCTTCCAAGATTGCAGCCCATGCAGCTGATATTGCCAAGGGTATTCCGGGAGCAAGAGATATTGATGACCGTATGGCAGATGCACGGCAGAAACTTGATTGGGAAGCTCAGTATGCATGTGCCCTTGATCCTGAGACTGCAAGGCAGATCCGTGACAGTCGTAAGCCGGAAGATGACCACAGTGATACCTGCAGTATGTGCGGTAAATTCTGTGCAGTCCGCAGCATGAATAAGGCCCTGGCAGGGGAGTATATTGATATATTATAAAATAATTATTAAAAAGTCCTTGACTTCTAAGGAAAACCATGGTATCTTATCTAGGTACGTGAGAAAACAAAGCAGAGTTACACTCTCACCTTAGCGCAGTCAGGCGACTTGGGTTAATATTGCACAGCTTATATTTAAAGATGTGATTTGTGTAATAGGTGAAGTGTGGATTCTGTCCGCACTTTTTTCATGTTTAAGGCAGAAGGTTTCCCGGAGAGAAATTGGGAAGCTGGCGGGTGATTTAGTATTTATCTATCAGGTATGGAGGTGCACTACAATTAGCAGTTTAATGATTAACGAACAAATCAGGGACAGAGAAGTACGCTTGATTGGCCCGGACGGAGCACAGCTCGGTATTATGTCCGCAAAGGAAGCAATGTTCAAGGCTCAGGAGGCAGGGCTTGATCTGGTAAAGATTGCCCCCCAGGCTAAACCGCCGGTATGCAAGATCATTGATTACGGTAAATACCGTTACGAACTTGCTAGAAAAGAAAAAGAAGCCAAGAAAAAACAGAAAACGATTGATGTTAAAGAAGTGCGGCTTTCACCGAATATCGATACAAACGACCTTATGACAAAAGTCAATGCAGCAAAGAAGTTTCTTTCAAAGGGCGATAGGGTGAAGGTAACTCTCAGATTTCGCGGAAGAGAGATGGCTCATATGTCAGCCAGCAAGCATGTGCTTGATGATTTCGCAGATATGTTGAAAGAAGTGGCTAATGTGGAGAAAGCACCTAAGGTGGAAGGCAGAAGCATGACCATGTTCTTAGCTCAGAAAAAATAAATTCAGCAGCATTTATGCCGCAGGGCAGTTCATAATACGAAAATTAAGGAGGAAACTATAATGCCAAAAATTAAAACATGTAGAGCAGCAGCAAAGCGCTTCAAAAAGACAGGTACAGGAAAATTAATGAGAAATAAAGCTTACAAGAGTCATATCTTAACCAAAAAATCTCAGAAGAGAAAAAGAAATCTGAGAAAATCTACTGTTGTTGATTCTACAAATGTTAAGAGCATGAAGAAAGCATTACCATATTTATAAGATACAGATAGAAGACGACGAACAGGAGGAAAATAAGAGATGGCAAGAATTAAAGGCGGATTAAACGCAAAGAAGAAACATAACCGTGTATTAAAACTGGCAAAAGGCTACAGAGGAGCCCGTTCCAAACAGTATAGAATTGCAAAACAGTCTGTAATGAGAGCACTTACAAGCTCTTATGCAGGAAGAAAACAGAAAAAACGTCAGTTCAGAAGTCTGTGGATCGCTCGTATCAACGCTGCAGCAAGAATGAACGGATTATCCTACAGCAAGATGATGCATGGCCTGAAGGTTGCTAATGTTGACATCAACAGAAAGATGCTTGCAGATCTGGCTGTTAATGATGCTGAAGGCTTCAAAGCATTAGCTGAAGTTGCAAAAGCTGCAATTGCATAAGTATTATCAATTCTGGAATCCAGGGAAAATAATTTCCCTGGATTCTTTTGATTTTTGTACAAAATATCACTTGCAATCAAAATAATGTGATGCTATAATTACTGCATTGAAGTAGTAAAGAGGAAAAGTCATTAGGGAGCCAAAGCCGGCTGGATGGACCAGTGGGCTTTTTGACTATATATGAGATATACATGATCCGGTTTTCCCGCTGGCTTCTTCCTTAAAATCTAAGGAGGAGATTTTATTATGAGAAATCTGAAAAAAGTACTCAGTATCACAGCAGCCGCAGCGATGGCAGTTACATCCATTGCACCTGTATCTGTATTTGCAGATGACGAGGAGACTTTTAAGATTGGTGTGATCGGACCTATGACCGGTGATTACGCACAGTATGGTAACGGTGTTTACAACGCAGCTAAGATCGCAGCGGATGAGATTAATGAGAATGGTGGATTCAATGGATATAAGGTAGAGATCCTGGACGCAGGTGATGATCAGGGTGATCCTGATAAAGCCATCCATGCATATGATGATCTTCTTGACAAGGGTATGCAGATGCTTTGCGGAACAGTTACATCCGGTGCTTGTATCGCTGTTGCCAGTGAAGCAGCTGACAGCACATTCCTGTTTACACCTTCTGCTACAGCAGTAGAGAGTATTGAGGGAGGCGACAATGAATTCCGTATGTGCTTTACCGATCCTATGCAGGGTACCAAATCAGCAGAGTACATTTCTGAGAAAGGTCTTGCTACAAAGGTAGCTACACTGTATGATTCAGCAGCAGATTACAATGTAGGTGTTCACGATGCATTTGTTGAAGCTTGTGATGAATACGGTCTTGAGCTTGTAGATGATCAGAAATACACCACAGATAGTAATCAGGACTTCTCAGCACAGCTTCAGAGCATTAAGAAGAGCGGTGCAGAGCTTCTGTTCCTTCCTAATTATTACTCTGACAATGCACTGATCCTTCAGCAGGCAAGCGATATCGGTCTTGATATCAAATTCTTCGGAGTTGACGGTATGGACGGTATCCTGAATGTTGAGAACTTTGATACATCCCTTGCAGAGGGCGTTATGCTTCTGACACCTTTCGCTGCTACAGGTGAGGATGAGGCTACCAAGAACTTTGTAAAAGCATATGGTGATGCTAATAACGGTGAGGTTCCGAACCAGTTCGCAGCTGATGCATATGATGTGATCTATGCTATGAAGGCAGCAGCAGATGATGCAGGTATCACACCGGATATGTCCAATGAGGATATCAGTGCAGCAATGTCTGAGTCCATGCTGAACATCACAATTGATGGTCTTACAGGAGAAGCAAAATGGACAGAGGATGGCGAATGCGATAAAGCACCAAAAGCATATGTGATCAAAGATGGTGTTTACGCATCCATGGATGAATAATCCTTTGAACAAAATACAGGGACATTTTCCTGGATATACAGGGAATGGCCGTTAAGCAAACGGGGAGACGGTTAAGATGATTGCCGTCTCCCTCTTGTATTTAAGAAGATCCTGGTGATTTTCTTTAAAGTGACCTGGAGCGTGTCTGAAAATTTACTTCCGAAAAGACTAAGACTTTAGACTATTTACATTCGGGAATGAATTTTCAAGCACGCTCATAAAATACAAATCATTCATATTACGAGGTGGGTTATGAGTTTTTTGGTATATTTAAAAGACGGGATAAACCTTGGAAGTATCTACGCAATGATCGCACTTGGTTATACTATGGTGTATGGAATTGCAAAGATGCTGAATTTTGCCCATGGCGATGTAATCATGGTTGGTGCTTTTGTGATCCTTACCGCTATCACAAAAGCCGGACTGTCACCTGCAGTGGCAATTCTTTTATCTGTTGTGATCTGTACATTGATGGGTGTTGTGATCGAGGCAGTTGCATATCGTCCTCTCCGTAAAGCATCATCTAATCTGGCAGTTCTGATCACTGCCATTGGTGTCAGCTATCTTCTGCAGAACCTGGCCCTTTTGGTTTTTGGTGCTGATGCGAAGAGCTTTGTTACAGTGATCGATCTTCCGTCTCTGTCTTTGTTTGGTGGAGAACTGGTGATCAAGGGGATGACGATCCTGACCATTGTTGCATGCATTGTGATCATGGTTGGATTACAGCTTTTTGTTAAGAAGACGAAGCCTGGACGTGCCATGCAGGCAGTTTCCGAGGATCGGGATGCTGCACAGCTGATGGGTGTTAATGTAAATGCAACCATCTCCCTTACTTTTGCTATTGGTTCTGGGCTGGCTGCGATTGCAGGTCTTTTCATGTGCTCTGCATACCCAACTCTTTCTCCTTACACAGGTGCTATGCCTGGTATCAAGGCTTTTGTAGCTGCTGTATTTGGAGGCATAGGATCCATTCCAGGTGCGATGATCGGCGGACTTCTCCTTGGTGTGATTGAGATCTTCAGTAAAGCATATATTTCTTCTCAGGTTGCAGACGCTATTGTGTTTGGAGTCCTGATTATTGTACTCCTTGTAAAACCGGCAGGATTATTCGGTAAGAATATCCAGGAGAAAGTGTGAGGTGGACAAGATGAAGAAAGGTATGAACAAAACATCAAAAAACAATTTTATTACATATGGCATGGTGCTTGTGATCTTTGCTGTTGCACAGACGCTTTCTTCCACAGGAAATCTGTCCAGGCTTCTGACAGGTCTTCTTGTTCCAATCTGTGTATATGTAATTGCAGCCATTTCCCTGAACCTGGTTGTAGGTTATTCTGGTGAATTGAGCCTTGGACATGCAGGCTTTATGTGCGTGGGCGCATATGCAAGTGCAGTATTTTCTCATGTTGCAAGCGATGTGATCCCTTCTGTACCAAGACTGATCATTGCGATTCTCATCGGGGCAGCAGTAGCTGCACTCCTTGGCTTCCTGATCGGTATTCCGGTACTTCGTCTTCGGGGGGACTATCTTGCTATCGTAACACTTGCTTTTGGCGAGATCATTAAGAATCTGATCAATATTTTGTATGTGGGTGTGGACAGCAAAGGCCTTCATGTTGCTACAAGCTCCGGTGCGCTTCAGCTGGAGCCGGGCGGAAAGCAGATCATTAAGGGGGCGCTTGGTATTTCCAAGACAGCTACACTTTATAAAGACATTAAAGATTACTTTTTCCTGATCGGTGTGATCCTGGTACTGGTGTCTCTGTTTGTTGTACAGAACCTGGTAAATTCCAGAAGCGGACGTGCCATTACGGCTACCAGGGATAATCGTATTGCTGCAGAGTCCATTGGCATCAATGTAACCAAGAACAAATTGCTTGCTTTTACCATTTCAGCAGCGATTGCAGGTGTGGCAGGTGTGCTTTATGCACATAACCTTTCCATGCTGAAGGTTTCCGTTTTTGACTATAACCTGTCTATTACATTCCTGGTTTACGTGATCCTTGGCGGTATTGGTAATCTTCGTGGTTCCATCATTGCTACTATTATCCTGTATGCCCTTCCGGAGCTGCTTCGTGGATTCTCCACATACCGTATGCTGATCTATGCAATTATTATGATCGTTATGATGCTGTTTAACTGGGCTCCTGCTGCAAGGGATTTCAGAAGCAGAGTAGCTGATAAATTTAAAAAACATGGAAAAGAAAAGGAGGCGGCTTGATCATGGCTATTTTAGAGGTAAAAAACCTGTCCATTCAGTTTGGCGGCCTTCATGCAGTTGATAATTTTAATATTCAGATCAACCAGGGGGAATTATACGGTCTGATCGGACCTAACGGAGCAGGAAAAACAACTGTATTCAATCTTCTTACCGGTGTATATAAGCCTACTGAAGGGATCATCAAGCTGGACGGTGTTGATATTACAGGTAAAAATCCTATAGAGATCAATAAAGCAGGTGTTGCAAGAACTTTCCAGAATATCCGTCTGTTTAAGGATATGACAGTGCTGGACAATGTAAAAGCAGGTCTGCACAACAATTATAAGTATTCTACCTTTACAGGTGTATTCAGACTTCCAAAATATTTTAAAGTTGAGAAGCAGATGAATGAAAAAGCTATGGAGCTTCTGAAAGTATTTGGCCTTGATGCTTTTGCAGATTATCTTGCAGGCAACCTGCCTTACGGTGAACAGCGTAAGCTGGAGATTGCCAGAGCACTTGCTACAGAACCTAAGCTGCTGCTGCTGGATGAGCCTGCAGCAGGTATGAACCCTAATGAGACTCAGGAACTGATGGATATGATCCGTTTTGTACGTGACCATTTCAATATGACGATCCTGCTGATCGAGCATGATATGAAGCTGGTAGGCGGTATCTGTGAGGAACTGACTGTTCTGAACTTTGGTCAGGTCCTTTGCCAGGGCAAGACAGCACAGGTGCTGAAAGACCCGGCCGTTATCACAGCATATCTGGGAGAGTAAGGAGGAAACGAAAATGGCAATGTTAGAAGTAAAAGATTTGCACGTATATTATGGTGTGATCCATGCATTGAAGGGGATTTCCTTTGAAGTAAACCAGGGAGAGGTTATTGCACTGATCGGCGCCAATGGCGCAGGAAAAACCACCACCCTTCAGACATTGACAGGTCTTCTTAGCGCAAAAGAAGGATCCATCACTTTTGAGGGCAAGGATATTACAAAGATTCCAGCCCATAAGATCGTGGAACTTGGAATTGCCCATGTACCGGAAGGGCGAAGGGTGTTTTCTGATCTGAGTGTTTATGAGAATCTGATCATGGGAGCTTACACAAGAAAGGATAAGGCTGAGATCCAGGAAAGCCTTGCCGGTATTTATAAGCGCTTCCCCAGACTGGAAGAGCGTAAAGGGCAAAGAGCAGGTACCTTATCAGGTGGTGAGCAGCAGATGCTTGCCATGGGTCGTGCACTGATGAGCAAACCAAAGCTGATCGTCATGGATGAACCATCTATGGGTCTTTCACCTATTTTTGTTAATGAGATCTTCGATATTATACGTGTAGTAAGTGAGAGCGGTACAACCGTTCTTCTTGTAGAACAGAATGCTAAAAAGGCCCTTACCATTGCAGACCGTGCATACGTGCTGGAGACTGGAAGAATCAGCATGAGCGGCAAAGCCAGTGATCTGCTTAATGATAAGGCTGTGCAGAAGGCATATCTGGGAGAATAAGGAGGGACGACATGAGTAATTATGTGATTACCATTGCAAGACAGTATGGCAGTGGCGGCCGTACAGTAGGCGAGATGCTTTCCAAGAAGCTGGGGATTTCCTATTATGATAAGGACATTATCCGTATGGCTTCTGATGACAGTGGGATCCATGAAACACTTTTTGGAAGAGTGGATGAGTACAGTAGTGCCAAGCCGCCTCTTTTCAAAAAAGAAAGCATTTATACAGGAGATCTGATCCCACCACACAGCAAAGAATTTACATCCGATGAGAATCTTTTTAATTATCAGGCCAAAACGATCCGCCATCTGGCAGAGACGGAGTCCTGTGTGATCATTGGACGTTGTTCCAATTATGTGCTGAAGGATTATCCCAATGTTTTAAGTGTGTTTATTCATGCATCCTGGGAATTCCGTATGGAGAAGGCAGCAGAGAAGCTGAGCAAAACACCAAGGGAGATTGAGAAATTCCTTCAGAAGGATGATAAACGCAAGTTTGAATATTGCCGCAGATTTACAGGCAAAGAGTGGACAGATGCTACTAATTACGATCTGTGTCTTGACAGCAGCAAGCTTGGCTACGATAAGTGCGTAGAGGAAATCGAACACAGGCTGGCACTTCTTCGGGAGAAGCTTAACTAAATCTGTGAGCACAAAATTACAATAATAAGGTATGCAGGCAGCGGGGACTTCAGGGTTCCCGCTGTTGTTTTATATCAGCTGTGAGAAGATATACCGGTGTTTCCAATAGTCTATTCAGAAGAAATCTGCATATAGTATAGGAAAAGGCGGAGTGGATTTCAAAATGGGGAAGAACCGGATCAAAAAGATCAGAACGATAGCAGCTGCACTTACATGGAGTCTGTTCCTGGCAGCAGTAGGAGTGGGGGCTGGAGCTTTCAATCGGGAAAAAAGGCAGATCATCCAAGTGATACAGATAGAGAAGCCCAAAGTTGCCCTTACTTTTGACGACGGTCCAAACAAAAAGTATACACCGGCTCTATTAAATGAATTAGGAAAAAGAGGAATCCATGCCTCTTTTTTTCTTATGGGTAAAAACATCCCGGGAAATGAAAAGCTGGTGCAACAGATGCAAAAGGAAGGACATCTGTTGGGAAACCATACTTATAATCATGTAGAACTGGATAAAATCCCTGTTGCCCAGGCTAGAACTGAGGTAGAAAGAACCAGTAATGAGATATACAAGATCACTGGGGTGTATCCCCAATATGTACGTCCTCCCTTTGGAGCCTGGCCGAAAAATTTTGACCTTTTGGTGACTATGTTCCCGGTTCTTTGGGATGTGGACACATTGGACTGGAAAAGTAAAAATGTGGATTGCATTATGAGACTGGTACGATCTCAGGTAAAAGACGGCTCAATCATCCTGATGCATGACGGCTACCAGACTTCTGTGGATGCAGCCGTGCAGATCATGGATGAACTGCTGGAGCGAGGCTATGAATTTGTGACTGTGGATCAGCTGCTGATCATGTAAAAACTGGGAACATATGTACTTTTACTAATTTTTCTGTTATAATTCCAATCATGAGGCAGATGAAATGTGAACAACAAGGACATAGTTCTTCAGATGGGAGTTACAGATATATGGATTTATTTGAATATGCAAAATCAAAAACAATGGAAAGAGAGTCCCCGCTTGCGTCTAGGCTTCGCCCAAGGACTCTGGATGAGGTGGTGGGGCAGCAGCATATTGTGGGTAAGGACAAGCTGCTTTACCGGGCAATCAAGGCTGACAAGCTGACTTCAGTTATATTCTACGGACCGCCGGGAACAGGTAAAACCACGTTAGCAAAGGTGATTGCCAATACTACAAGTGCCAACTTTACACAGATCAATGCCACAGTGGCAGGGAAGAAAGATATGGAAGAGGTTGTCAAGCAGGCACAGGATACTCTTGGTATGTACGGTAAGAAAACGATCCTGTTCATTGACGAGATTCATCGTTTTAACAAAAGTCAGCAGGACTATCTGCTTCCTTTTGTGGAGGATGGAACAGTGATCCTAATCGGTGCCACTACAGAGAATCCCTATTTTGAGGTGAACGGTGCTCTTTTATCCAGATCTATTGTATTTGAACTGAAGGCCTTGGAAATACCGGAGATCAAGGAACTGATCCTGAGGGCTGTCCAGGATACAGAAAGAGGAATGGGCAGCTACCAGGCTATGATCGATGAGGATGCCCTGGATTTCCTGGCTGATATGGCAGGGGGAGATGCAAGAAGTGCATTGAACGCCATTGAATTGGGGATCCTTACTACACCAAGGGGAGAGGATGGGAAGATCCATATTACTCTTGAAGTGGCTTCTGAGTGCATCCAGAAGCGAGTGGTACGTTATGACAAGAACGGGGATAATCATTATGATATTATTTCTGCTTTCATTAAAAGTATGCGGGGATCAGATCCAGATGCTGCCGTTTATTATCTTGCAAAAATGCTGTATGCAGGAGAAGATGTGAAATTTATTGCAAGAAGGATTATGATCCTGGCTTCGGAGGATATTGGAAATGCAGATCCCCAGGCGATTCAGGTAGCTGTGGCAGCAGCCCAGGCTGTGGAGCGTGTAGGCATGCCGGAGTCACAGATCATTCTGGCCCAGGCAGCAGCTTACATGGCATGCGCCCCCAAAAGTAATTCAGCAGTGAATGCAATTTTTGCAGCTATGGATTCTGTAAAACATAAGCGCACAACAGTGCCTGCCCATTTGCAGGATGCCCATTATGGCGGTCATGAGAAGCTTGGCCATGGCATCGGCTATAAGTATGCACACGATTTTCCCAATCATTATGTGGAGCAGCAGTATCTGCCTTCTGAGATCCTTGGGGAAACTTTTTATGAATTAAGTGATATGGGATATGAGAAAAAACTGAAAGAACATATGGAGAAGATCCGGGAGCAGGCTTAAGAAGACCATATTCTGCCGGAGTATAGAGAAACAGATATAAAAGTGGAGGGGCTTATAACAGCTCCTCCATTAATTTATCATAGATTTTCTGATATTTTAAAGGCCAGGCCTTACATACCGCTTCCGCAGCTTCCAGTGTGGGAACGGAAATATTCAGGTCGATCAGGGATACGTTTTTCTCAAGAAGCTGACAGCGTACAGAGTAGTTTCCCTGGGATGTGATATAATAATCAGCAGGGGTAACAATGGAATTCTGTACTTCATAACCGGCTGTTTTTAGAAATTCGGATACATCTTTACGAATCTCAGGTGAAAGGTCAGATTCAAAAAAAGAAAGGGTGCTTGCACCATCAGAGGTGATCTGGTAATAAGAGGAATTGGACTTTACCCGCTTGTAGATCAGTCCTGCCTCCACAAGCTCGGAGATAGCCTGCTGAAGATGAAAATAATTGGTATAATCCCGGTCAAGGATAAATTCAGAAAGCTGAGAATTGGTAAGTTCCGTGTCTGAATGGGACAGCATGTACAAAATAATAAGCTTATATACTGTAAATGGTGTTTCCATACGATCAACCTCCTAAAATTGTATTTATACTTGGGTAAAGGCTTTGCCCTGATAGCTGCCCTGCTCTTTCATCTGGTGATGGAGAAGATTCAGCACTTCCCTTTTCCTGGAAGCCCACAAAGGAGCAATCAGCAGATCCTTGGGACCATCTCCTGTTACTCTGTGAATCACTATGGAAGGATCCAGATGTTCCAGACAGCGGATCACCAGATCAATGTATTCTTCACGGTCCAGTACGGAAAACTTCCCAGCCTGGTAATCAGCAGCCAAATCTGTACCGGAAAGTACATGGAGAAGCTGAAGCTTGATCCCCTGGATCTGACAAGCGTTCAGGTACTTCATGGTGTCAAGCACATCCCTGGAGGTCTCCCCCGGAAGTCCCAGAATGGTATGTACGATCACATCCAGGCCTGCCTGATGAAGGCTTTGCATGGCCTGGTCAAAACAGGAAAGAGGATAACCTCTGCGGATATATCTGGCAGTGTGCTCGTGGATGGTCTGAAGACCAAGTTCTACCCACACAGGCTTGATCTGATTCAGCCTGGAAAGCAGCCGAATCACAGGCTCTTCCAGACAGTCCGGTCTGGTGCCGATGGATATGGCACAGATATCCGGGTTTTGGATGGCTTCGGTGAATATTCTCTCCAAATATTCTACAGGAGCATAGGTATTGGTGTAAGCCTGAAAATAGGCAATGTATTTATGAATCGGGCGTTTGGCAGACAACATCTGGATCTGTTGCCGGATCTGCTCCGTAATGGAAAGGGAAGCACTGGCAGCAAAATCACCACTGCCTCCTGCACTGCAGAAAATACAGCCTCTTTCTCCAAGCTTACCGTCACGGTTGGGACAGGTCATGCCGCCGTTCAGTGTAACCTTGTATATCTTTTCTCCGAACATCTGCCGAAGCATATAGTCAAGGGAATGATAAGGCTTGCCGTTCCAACTGGTCATGAACCGGATACCTGGGAGTCATTTCCCTGTTCCTGTTGGCCTTCCTCTGCCAGTGTGTTTTCCTTTGGAATATAGTTATCAAAAATCTTCACAAAAAAGTGTGAATTGATATAAGCAATAGTGGCAAAACCAATAAGAACAAAAAGCATAAGCACCAGGGATTGAACCTTAAATGTAGGAATATACAGGATGGCAACCGGCAGTGCTGTGATTAGAAGCATCAAAAGAGTATATGGAAGATGACGGATCGCCATCAGGAATGCGTTGATAAAGGTATTCTTAGTGGTGTTGTAAAACTTGGCAAGTACTGGGTAAATATAAATAAATACCATTACGTAAAGCAGCAGGATCATCATGAAGATTACAGAAAGTGCCTTACCAGGAAGGCCGCTCATGCTTTTTGCAATGGTCAGGTCAAAATACAGAAGTGCGCCTGTTACCAGCATGATCAGGTTGATGATAATAGACTGTTTTAAATTCTGTTTGAATGACTTGAAGAAACTTTTGGCAATGTAGGCTTCTTCATTGCGTACCATCTTCAGGGTAACGTAGAACATAGCGGTAATGGATGCACCTGCTGTGACAATAGGGAGACAGCAGAGTATGCATAGCAGGTTCAGGATGATCAGGTCGCTGACTCTGCTCATAAAAGTAAAAAACCTATTATCCATATCAAAAAAACGTCCCATATAAACAAACCTCCTAAAATATCAATATGGTATAGTATGATTGACAGTGTCAAAACACAAAAATTATGATTACACGGATAGTTTCGTGTTTTGTACTCCGCATTGTAATCATAGTATAACGAATCTGTGGGTAAAAAGCAATTGGAAGATTGGATGTGTTTTAGGTCAAAAATGTCTTTGATGAATGGGAGAATTTTGGTATAATATGAAAAAAGGTTTGCCAGGTGTGGATGAGGGGAGTTTTGCGTATGGAAAACAGACACAGGATAGGCAGACAGGTGTGGCTGATGGTGGCTGCAGTACTGGTTGCTATTCTTTTCATTTTTTTTATCTCTTCTTATTATAATAAAATCATGGAAAATGCAGGAGCCATGTCAGAAGAACTGAATCAGATTTATAAATATCAGTATGAAATGATCGTTGACAGTCGAAATGAAACCTTCTGGCAGGACGTATACAATAATGCAAGAAAAGAAGCACTGGCTAACAGCGCAGTGCTGGAACTGAAAAGTGCTGAGAACGGCGGTGATTATACCAAAATGGACTATATGGATATGAGTATTGCCGCACAGGTAGACGGGATCATCCTGGAGTACAATGGAGAAAAGGGTATGCAGGAAAAGATCGATGAGGCAGTGGAAAAGGGAATCCCTGTGGTGATCATTGCCAATGATGCCACAAAGAGTACCAGACAGTCCTTTGTAGGGATCAATGATTATCAGCTGGGGCAGGTATATGGAGAACAGGTGGCAAAGCTGATAGATTCTTCCACTTCCAGGGTGATGCTTCTTTTGAACCGGGAACAGGAGCTTGGGCAGAATCAGATTTATGCTCAGATCTACAGTGCCATTGAGAAGAAGGCAGGCAATGACCAGCGGATCAAAATACAGACCCGCAATATTTTGTCTTATAGTAGGTTTGATACGGAAGAAGAAATTCGCAGTATTTTCCAGGCACCGGAAGGACCGCCCCAGATCCTGCTTTGTCTGGATGAGGTGACGACCAAATGTGCGTATCAGGCCATGATCGATTACAACATGGTAGGAGATGTGAAGATCATTGGATATTATACCTCCAGAAGTATTATGGAGGCTGTTAAGAAAGGACTGATCCCTGTGACCATTAGCATGAATGTGGAGCAGATCGGAAAATACAGTATTGAAGCTCTCACAGAATATTGGGAAGAAGGCAGAACAAATGCCTATTATAATGTGGATCTGGATGTGATTGCCAGTACAAAGGTCGAAACGATGTACTAGCTTAAGGACAGGGGAATATTAATGAATAAAACAAGAAAAAAACTAAGATGGAAGGATCTTTCCCTTGCAGTAAAGGTTTTGATACAGGTAATAATTGTGGCTGTGATTCTTTTTGGTACAAACACACTTCTATATTGGCAGATGAACCGTACCATGCAGACACTGGATGCTGTATATGCCAGTAATGTGGATATTACAGAGCTTGCCCAGTCCCTGGAAAAGGTCCAGATCGGCATGTACGATTATCTTACAGTGAAGTCTTCAGATACATTGGAGGATTATTACCGTTATGAGGAGAATTATAGGAAGCTTCTGGAGAAGCTGAATGAACAGGTAATGGAGAACCCGGTAAAGCTTCTGGAACGTAATATACGGAATATGTCAGAAACCTATCTGGCTTATACGGCAGAGACAGTACAGGCAAAGCGTGGGCGGAATGTGGAGAAGTATAAGGACTCTTATGGGGAAGCCCTGCAGGTATATCATTATCTGAATACTTACATCGGAGAACTGAATGGACAGCAGTTTCTGAATAACTCTTCAAGCTACCAGGCTCTCCAAAGCGCTATTTGGTATCTGGAGATCGTAAGTTCTGTGCTTCTTATTATGGTTATGGGGATCTGCATGCTGATGCTGTATCTGATGGTAAAAAGTGTATCTGCTCCCCTTACAAGACTGGCAGCTACGGTAAAGCTGGTAGGACAGGCCAATTTTAATGTAAAAATGCCTTCCACAGATGCAGGAGATGAGGTTGGCGTACTGACAAGAACTTTTAATTCTATGGTATCAAGTCTGGAAGAATATGTGAATCTTACCAAGGAAAATATGGTAAAAGAACAGAAAATGATGGAGCGGGAACTTCTTATGACGAATCACCTGAAGGAAGCTCAGTTAAAGTATCTGCAGTCACAGATCAATCCTCATTTTCTTTTCAACTCCCTGAATGCAGGGGCGCAGCTGGCTATGATGGAGGATGCAGAGAAAACCAGTATTTTTGTGGAGAAGATGGCAGATTTTTTTCGCTACAATGTAAAAAAAGGCAGTGAAGATGCTACACTTCGGGAGGAAGTGGAGGCTGTGGAGAACTATATCTACATTTTGAATGTACGCTTTTCTGGGGAAATTCATTATACAACAGATGTGGATGAATCTGTGCTTGACTGCAGGATCCCCAGCATGATCTTACAGCCGATCGTGGAAAATGCTGTGAATCATGGTATCCGGAATATTGACTGGGAGGGCCGGATCCATCTGTGTATCAGACGAAAAGAAGAGTATATACAGATCAGTGTAAAAGATAACGGAAAAGGTATTTCCAGGGAACGGATCCGGCAGATATTGGACGGAGAGATCACCAGCGAGGAGGAAGCAGGGGATTCCACAGGTGTAGGTATGAACAATGTGATCAGCAGGCTGGAATTGTATTATGGAGAAAAAGGACTGTTGTCCGTCCAAAGCCAGGGAGAAAATCTGGGAACTGAAGTGATCATACAGATTCCGGACAGTACCAGATGCTAAAGCACTTCATGGAAGCAGGGAAGGGAAAAGAAAATGTATAGGATATTAATCGCAGATGATGAAGGGATCATGGTGGAATCCCTTAAAACTATTATTACCAGCAGTTTTGGGGATGAATGTGAGATTGCCTGCGCAAAAACCGGAAGGGCAGTGGTAGAACAGGCAGAAAGCTTTCGGCCGGATATTGCGCTTGTGGATATTCAGATGCCGGGTCTGAACGGGATCCAGGCTATTAAAGAGGTTCGAAAGTTTAACCAGAACACTATTTTTATTATTATTTCGGCATATGACAAATTTCATTATGCACAGGAAGCCATTAATCTTGGGGTTCTGGAATATCTGATGAAGCCTGTGAATAAGAAGAAGATCCTGGAAGTCTGCACAAAGGCTATGCAGCTGGTGGATGAGACAAGGAAGAAGCGGAGTGATGACCTAAAGATCCGTGAAAAGCTGGAGATCGTAGTGCCTGTGATCGAGTCTGGTTATATATACAATCTTCTGCTTCTTGACGAATTCCATACATATCAGAGCAATTATCAGGTTCTGCTGAATATTACACAGGAATATGCTTTTATGGTGGTAGTGGAATTTGGCGACAGTGTGGAGAATGGCGTGCTTACCAATGCAGTAGGAGCCAGTGTAAAGGCCAATAAATTCTATACAGAGTTCCGGGAGATCGCCAAAAGCTTTCTGGATTGTCTGGTAGGGCCTGTGATGGGAAACCGCATCATCCTTCTTGTGCCATATCAGACGGGGAGCGTAGAGTATGAAGAACGTGTGGAGATCCTTACCCGGATGCGCAATATGATCCATCGTCTGGAAAACAGGATCGATTGTAAGTTCAGAGGTGGGATTGGCAGAGTTAAGTCCTGGGAAAATGTGAAAGATTCTTACACTGAGGCTTTACGTGCACTGCGTGAAGGAGACAGCCATGTGGTACATATTAATGATATTCCCATTGTAAAGGATTATGACGGAGAATACCCACTGGAATTGGAAAATCGTTTTCTTCAAAGAGCAATGGAACCGGATTATGCAGGGGCAATGGATACAGCCAACCGGTTTTTTGAGTGGATGCTGGAGCATTACCAGGAGTACAGGGAAGACATTGAGATCAAAGTGCTGGAGCTGGTAATGAGGATTGAGCATACAGCGTTTTTTAAGGGCGGAGTGAAGTATGGTTTTCGCTACAGGGAGAACTACCTGAAAGAGATTCATGGATGCAGGGACTATGAAGAATTACGGAACTGGTTTTTGGAGAAAACAGCCCACGTATGCCAGGGCATGGCAACTACAAAGGAAAAGGAATCCGAGTCTGTAGTTGCAAAAGCTAGGAACTATATTGATGAAAATTATAATAAGGATATTTCTCTTGATGAGGTTTCCAGAATGGTGGATATCAGTCCATATTATTTCAGTAAGTTATTTAAGCAGGAACAAGGCGAGGGCTTTGTGGAGTATCTGACCAGGATCAGGATGACAAATGCCAGACAGCTTCTAAAGAACCAGAAGTACAGTATTAAAGAAATCTGCAGCATGTGCGGGTACAGTGATCCCAATTATTTCAGCAGGATCTTTAAACGTTATGAAGGGGTAACCCCTAGTGAATTCAGAGAAAGATTAGGATAGTGTTAAACGATCTGGGAAAGATTCGGCAAAACAAAACACTCAGATGAAGATGAGGGTAGGAGAAGCAATATGAAGAAACGGAAAAAAGTAATATGCCTGTTTTTGTGTATATGTGTTCTTGGAGTTGGATGTGGAAGTAAAACTTCAGAAAGAACACAGGACAGTGGGCAGCAGGCAGAAGAAAATAATAACAAAGAAAATCAGGAAGTAAAGATAGGGTTTAGTTTTGATTCCTTTGTGATCGAACGTTGGATCCGTGACAGGGATGTATTTGTTTCCACAGCTAAAAAGCTGGGAGCTTCTGTGAACGTGCAGAATGCAAATGGCAGTGTGCAGGAACAGATTTCCCAGATCCAGTATCTGATCGATAAAAATGTGGATGTTCTTGCAGTGGTGGCTGCAGACTGTGCGGCTTTGTCTGATGTGATGCATGCAGCAAAGGAAAAAGGGATCAAAACTATCAGCTATGACCGTCTGATCCTGAATGGAGATACAGATCTGTATGTTTCTTTTAATAACAAAGCAGTAGGCACTTTAATGGGAAAGGAACTGAAACGTGATCTGCCGGATGGGGGACAGATCATTATGATCCAGGGAGCTGAAGAAGATAATAATGTGAAGCTGGTGTATCAGGGCTTTATGGAAGAATTGGAAGGCAGCAATCTGGAAGTGGTTTATGAAGCACATTGTAAAGGATGGAGAGCAGAGCTGGCTGTGGATTATCTGGATGAAGCATTGGAAAAATATCCGGATGTAAGCGGGATCATGTGTGGGAATGATGATATAGCAGCTCAGGTAGTACGTGTTCTGGCAGAACACAGACTTGCCGGAAAAGTACAGGTGGTAGGACAGGACGGAGATCTGGCTGCCTGCCAGAGGATCGTGGAAGGCACCCAGACAATGACAGCTTTTAAATCAGTTGAGCTTCTGGCAAAGGTTGCAGCCAGGTATGCAGTCAGTATGGCAAAGGGAGAAAAGCTGTCCAGGATTAACAGCAGTATAAATGATGGCTCTGGGGATATTCCATTTTGTATGCTTCAGCCTATTTCCGTTACCAGCCGGAATATGGATGAGATCATTATTGACGGTGGCTATCATTCCGTAGAAGATGTGTATCTGAATGTTCCCAGGGAGGACTGACTGAAATAAAAAGTCAATAGGATTTTTTTGTAGCAAAAATGTCTTGCTTATGGCAGGACATTTTTTGTTTTCCGTAAATAATCCGATATTTTGACAACTATGTCCTGTATTGCCCGTGCTAAGATAACATCATCAAAAATGAATGTACCGAGAAGGTATGAGATTAAAGGGAGGATTTACAAAATGAAAAGAAAATTATTTGCTGCAACTCTTTGTGCATCAATGGTAGCTGGTCTGGTAGTAGTTCCTACAGTTGCACACGCTGATGAAAGCAAGGGACTGATCGGTGTTGCAATGCCTACCCAGGATCTTCAGAGATGGAACCAGGACGGCGAGAACATGAAGAAAGAGTTGGAAGCAAAAGGCTATGAGGTAGATCTGCAGTATGCAGGAAATGAAGTTAGCACACAGGTTTCCCAGGTTGAGAATATGATCGCTAACGGAGATGAGCTCCTTGTGGTTGCTTCCATCGAAGGTGATTCTCTTGGAACCGTTCTTGCTCAGGCAAAAGAAAATAATATCCCGGTTATCTCCTATGACCGTCTGATCATGAACACAGATGCGATTTCCTACTATGCAACATTTGATAACTATCTTGTTGGTAAGACACAGGGCCAGTTCCTGGTAGATGCTCTGGATCTGGACAATACAGATGGACCTTACAACATTGAGTTCGTTACAGGTGATCCTGGTGACAACAATGTAAACTTCTTCTTCGGCGGTGCTATGGATGTTCTTCAGCCATACATTGATGAAGGAAAACTGGTTGTTCCGTCCGGACAGATGACAAAGGATGAGGTTGCTACAGCAAACTGGTCAACAGAAACTGCACAGTCCAGATTTGAGAATATCCTTTCTTCCTACTATGCAGATGGCACAAATCTTGACGCTGTTCTTGCATCCAATGACTCCACAGCACTTGGTGTAGAGAATGCTCTTGCAGCAAACTACACAGGCGAATATCCGATCATCACAGGTCAGGACTGTGACATTGCAAACATGCCGAATATCATTGATGGAAAACAGGCTATGTCCGTATTCAAAGATACACGTACACTGGCTTCCAAGGTTGTTGAAATGGTTGATGCTATCATGCAGGGTGGCGAGGCTCCTGTAAACGATACAGAGACATATGACAACGGCACAGGCGTTATTCCTTCATTCCTTTGCGAGCCTGTAGTATGCACAGCTGACAACTACAAAGAACTTCTTGTTGATTCCGGATATTACACAGAGGATCAGTTGAAATAATCAGTTTCATATGAACTGACATAATAAGTAATAATTTTGAGGCTGCCGCATAAAAGGTCTTCTGGCTGTTTGTGCGACAGCCCCAGTTTTAAAAATATTGGTTTCTGGATTAAATTGGGAAAGTCTGGAGGGAAAAATTTTGGCAAAGATACTGTTGGAAATGAAGAATATCACCAAAACATTCCCCGGTGTGAAAGCGCTAGATAACGTAAATCTACAGGTAGAGCAGGGCGAGATCCATGCGCTGGTAGGAGAAAACGGTGCCGGGAAATCGACTTTGATGAATGTTCTTTCGGGAATTTATCCTCATGGTTCTTATGAAGGCGATATCATTTATGACGGAGAAATCTGTAATTTCCATGATATTAAAGACAGTGAGGCAAAAGGAATTGTAATTATCCATCAGGAACTGGCTCTGATACCATATATGACCATCGGAGAAAATATGTTCCTTGGAAATGAGCGTGGAAAAAAAGCTGCCATCAACTGGGATGAGACATATCGGCTGGCAGAGAAATATACAAAACAGGTAGGTCTTACAGATTCTGTAAGGACTTATATCAAAGACATTGGAGTAGGCAAGCAGCAGCTGGTAGAGATTGCAAAGGCTCTGGCTAAGAATGCTAAGCTTCTGATTCTGGATGAGCCTACTTCATCTTTGAACGAGGCGGATTCCCAGGCACTTCTGGATCTGCTTCTTAAATTAAAAAAAGAAGGGCTGACATCCATCATTATTTCACATAAGCTGAATGAGGTTTCCTATGTGGCAGATAAGATCACTGTGATCCGTGACGGCTCTACCATTGAAACACTGACAAAGGGCGTGGATGATTTCTCAGAGGAGAGGATCATTAAAGGTATGGTAGGCCGTGAGATCGCTGACCGTTTCCCAAAACGGCCAGGGGTAAAGATCGGTGATGTGCGTATGGAAGTTAAGAACTGGAATGTGTACCATCCACTGTATAATGAGCGAAAAGTTGTGGACAATGTATCCCTGAATGTGCGTAAAGGTGAGGTTGTAGGTATTTCTGGATTGATGGGAGCAGGACGAACAGAGCTTGCCATGAGTATTTTCGGAAAAAGTTATGGGACCAATATCAGTGGACAGCTTTTTATTAACGGAAAAGAAGTTCATCTGAAAAGTGCTAGGGATGCCATCGAGCACAAGCTGGCCTATGTGACAGAGGACAGAAAAGGCGATGGTCTGATCCTCAGTAATTCCATCAAGAATAATACCAGTCTGGCAAATCTGGCAGGTATCAGTAATCATGGGGTCATTGACCAGGACAAAGAGTATGCTGTAGCAGTGGAATATAAGGATAAGCTGAAAACCAAATGTCCTACAGTTGAACAAAATGTGGGTAACCTAAGCGGTGGAAACCAGCAGAAGGTGCTTCTTGCAAAATGGATGTTTGCAGATCCGGACATCCTGATCCTGGATGAGCCTACCCGAGGGATTGATGTTGGTGCAAAGTATGAGATTTACTGCATCATTAATAGTCTTGTGGCAGAAGGCAAATCTGTGATCATGATTTCCTCTGAGCTTCCTGAAGTTCTTGGAATGTCAGACAGGATCTATGTAATGAATGAAGGCAGAATTGCAGGAGAATTATCTTCAGAAGAAGCTTCCCAGGAAGTGATCATGACCTGCATTATGCAGTCAAGCAAAGGAGAGTAAAAATGGATAAGACAAAGTTTAAAGAAGGTTTTCAGAAATATACAATGATCATTGTCCTGGTGCTTGTAACTATATTTTTCGCATGGGGAACACAGGGCAAGATTCTTCTTCCTCAGAATATTAACAATCTGATCTCACAAAATGCATACGTATTTGTACTGGCTACAGGTATGCTGCTGTGTATCCTGACAGGAGGAAACATCGACCTTTCTGTTGGATCCGTAGTATGTTTTGTAGGTGCCCTGTGCGGCATTTTTATGGAAAATATGAACCTTCCAGATGGAGTAGCCATTATTCTGGCACTTCTTATCGGTACACTCATCGGAGCATGGCAGGCATTCTGGATCGCTTATGTAAGAATCCCTCCTTTTATTGTTACACTGGCAGGAATGCTGATGTTCCGTGGGTTGTCCAACGTGGTTCTTCAGGGAAAAACATTGCCTATCAAATCTGAGATTTTCGTAAAACTGTTTGGCGGCGGTGCAAACTGTTATATTCCGGATTTTCTCGGCGGAGAGGACGGATTTAATAAAGTCGCTCTTGCTGTAGGAATTATTGCATGTGCGATCTATGTGATCCTTACCATCAGAACTTACATGAATCGTAAGAAAAACGGTTATGACGCAGGAAGTGCTGTGGCTGTATACGGAAAAATGATCTTGATCGTAGCAGTGATCATGGCTGTATGTATAAAACTGGCGCAGTACAAAGGTGTTCCTACTTCTCTTGTATGGGTTATTCTGGTGGTAATTGTTTATGGCTATATTACCAGCAAAACAACCGTTGGACGTCATTTCTATGCAGTTGGCGGTAATGAGAAAGCAACCAAGCTTTCCGGTATTAATACAAACAGAGTTTACTTCATTGCTTATGCCAATATGGGCTTCCTTGCAGGTCTTGCAGGTCTTCTTACAGTTGCACGTATGACATCTGCTCAGCCTACATATGGACAGAACTATGAAATGGATGCAATTGGCTCCTGCTTTATCGGTGGTGCATCTGCTTACGGTGGAACAGGTACTGTACCTGGAGTTATTGTAGGTGCTGTGCTGATGGGTATTATCAACCAGGGCATGAGTATCATGGGTACTGACCAGAATATGCAGAAGGTTGTAAAAGGTGCGGTGCTTCTGGCTGCAGTTATCTTTGATGTAGTAAGTAAGAGAAAGTCCTTTATTGCGAAATAAGGGCAGAGAAACAGGTCTCTCAAGCATTAGTTGTTAAAATAATATTCTCTCGAGACGCAGAACAGGATATTGTCTTTGGACAGTATCCTTGTTTTGCTTTCCTGAAAAAATGTGTTATACTATGAAGACTGACAGGAAATCAGGAGGAGTGAGAAGATTATGGAATACAATTTCGAAGCTGATCTGCACACACATACCATTGCCAGCGGACATGCTTACAATACGATTCGTGAAATGGCACGGGCAGCAGCAGATAAAGGACTGAAAGCACTGGGGATCACGGAGCATGCTCCTAAGCTGCCGGGAACCTGCCACAGGTTCTATTTTGATAATCTGAAGATTGTTTCAAGAGAAATGTATGGGATCCGGCTTTTTCTTGGAAGTGAGGTAAATATTATGGATAGCCGGGGAACCCTGGACATGTCAGATAAGCTGCTTAATTCTATGGATATTGTGATCGCAAGCCTTCATATTGCCTGTACAGAGCCTGGGACAGTGGAGGAGAATACACAGGCTTACCTGAATGTGATTAAAAATCCATATGTAGATATTATCGGTCATCCGGATGATGGACGTTTTCCTGTGGATTACCAGGCAGTGGTGCAGGCGGCCAAGGACTATGGCAAGGTTCTGGAGTTAAATAATCATTCCCTGGATCCGGCCGGCTGCAGAGAGAATGCATGGGAGAATGACCGTAAAATGTTAAAGCTATGCAAGGAGTATCAGGTACCTATTGTGGTAGACAGTGATGCTCATTTTGATGAACTGATCGGCAGATTTGAGTATGCAGTACGACTTTTGAATGAAATGGATTTTCCAAAGGAATTGGTGCTGAATCGTTCTTATGAGCTGCTTTGTCAGTATTTGGAAAGGTAAGTCTGACAGGAATATCTGAGAAATTACTGAAAAATCCCTTGCTTATCACAGTTTAGCGTGTTAAAATAATAAAAGATAATGCCATTCAGTAATGTATTGGAAAAGGGAATGAATGGAAATAAAACATATGCAGCTGCAGTTGCTGTAAAGGAGTAAGACTATGGGAAAAAATATCAGAACAGAGGCAGTTGACCATCTTTTTGAGGCAATCCTGTGTTTGAAAGATAAGGAAGAATGCTACACATTTTTTGAGGATGTGTGTACCATCAATGAGCTTTTATCCTTATCACAGAGATTTGAAGTTGCGAAGATGCTGATGGATAAGCGCACATACCTGGACATTTCAGAGAAGACAGGAGCTTCCACTGCTACGATCA
This sequence comes from Blautia ammoniilytica, assembly GCF_025566965.1. Classification (NCBI taxonomy): domain Bacteria; kingdom Bacillati; phylum Bacillota; class Clostridia; order Lachnospirales; family Lachnospiraceae; genus Blautia; species Blautia ammoniilytica. The sequence continues at coordinate 66,279 of NZ_JAOQJL010000020.1, forward strand.
GCCGTGTGAATCGTTCATTGAATTATGGTAATGACGGTTATGAAATGGTATTTGCCAGAATGAAAGCAAAAGAAGAGCAAGAATAAAAACTGAAATATATCAGATGGCAACATATATGATCAAGAAAAGTTCCGCGCAAAAACAGACGGCTGTCAGATTCAGCCGTCTGTTTTTTTGGAAGATTTTTTACGCTCTTTTTTGGTATCACCAGGAGCCATCTGGTCGATCAGCTTTTCGATGATCATTTTTTTGATGTATACGTCAAAGCTTAATTCACATATAAAGGAAAACTTTCGGAGAAATTCCTGATCCTGGGGATCTGCATCCTGAAAAGTCTTGGATGAAACAGAAAAATCTCGAAGAAGATTCTTCTCCATCTGCTCAATATGGTTTTTCTCCATCCCGAAAACTTCATTATAAATATAAGCCATATCTTTGCCGTCAGAACCTTTAAAATACTTTTCTGTGATAGGCTGAAAAAGGGTCTGGATGTCATTGATGGACAGAATATTTTTGAAGTAATATATAAAAATAAGCACAAGAAGATGATCCCTGGAATATTTCTTCTTTTCAGGTGAGGGTAGAAGAGAGTTCTTGGCATAATTGTTGATCATGGTCTTGGTGAGAACTTTGTCCTCAGGATAGCGCTTGGTAGAAGCCAGTTGCCCCTCCATAAAGGTAGTTACCTGATCCATATAAAGATCAATGTTGGGAAGATCTTCTGGTTTAATATAACTTAAACTGGATATATTCTGCAGAATACTATTTAAAATGTCTTTGTTATCAATTGTCATGTTTTATCACCTCATAATCCTTATTATATAGTTTTCAATACTACTTGTAAATAATTTTTTGGATTTTTCAATATAATTTCTTCGTCCTGATTCAGGTGTACTTGTGGCAAATAGGAATATCATGTATAATTCAAAGAGTAGTTTTTTGATGCTAAGGTAACTTAAGTACTGAGTAATTTATAGTATTTTCTGAGATTTTGATTTCAGTTTGAAAGGAAAAGCAAGAATGAGTATATATGACAGTTTAAATCCTATGCAAAGGCAGGCCGTTTTTCATACAGAAGGCCCATTGCTGATCCTTGCAGGTGCAGGATCAGGAAAAACCCGGGTGCTGACACATAGGATCGCATATCTGATCCAGGAAAAAGAAGTGAATCCATGGAATATCCTGGCAATCACTTTTACCAATAAAGCAGCGCAGGAGATGAGGGAAAGGGTAGACCGGATCGCAGGTTTTGGCTCAGATGCAATATGGGTATCTACCTTTCATTCCACCTGTGCAAGGATTTTAAGAAGGCATATTGACAATCTGGGATATGACACTAATTTTACTATTTATGATACAGATGACCAGAAGTCAGTGATCAAAGATGTATGTCGCAGGCTGAATGTGGATACAAAGATATTTAAAGAAAGGGCACTGTTGTCCCAGATCTCCCATGCAAAGGACAATCTGATTACTCCGGATCAGATGGAAATGGATGCGGCCGGTGATTTTAATCAGAAAAAAACAGCTATGGTATACAGGGAGTATCAGGCAGCCCTTCGTAAAAACAATGCGCTGGATTTTGATGATCTGATCGTAAAAACAGTAGAGTTGTTTCAGAATTGTGATCGTGTACTGGAATATTATCAGGAACGGTTTAAGTATATTATGGTGGATGAGTACCAGGATACCAATTATGCCCAGTTTAAATTTGTAAGTCTTTTGGCTTCCAGGTATGAGAATCTGTGCGTGGTTGGAGATGATGACCAGTCTATTTACAAATTCCGGGGAGCGAATATTGAGAATATTTTGGGATATGAGCGGGTTTTTCCAAATGCTGCTGTGATACGTCTGGAGCAGAATTATCGTTCCACCCAGAATATCCTGAATGCTGCCAACCATGTGATCGCAAATAATGCAGAGCGTAAAGAAAAAACCTTATGGACAGAGAACGAAGAAGGGCCAAAGATCCATTTCAGGCAGTTTATGAACGGATTTGAGGAGGCAGAGTACATAGCAGGAGAAATCAGCAAGGCCCACAGGGAAGGGCTTTGCCAGTATAGGGATTGTGCCATCCTGTACAGGACCAATGCCCAGTCACGTTTATTTGAGGAGAAATTTATCAATGCCAATATACCTTATAAGATCGTAGGCGGAGTGAATTTTTATGCCAGAAAAGAGATCAAGGATCTGCTTTGTTATCTGAAAACTGTGGATAATGCAAGAGATGATCTGGCTGTACAGAGGATCATCAATGTGCCAAAGCGTGGGATCGGCGCTACCACGCTAGGCCGTGTCCAGGATTATGCAGATAAAATGGGCATCAGTCTTTATGAAGCACTTCGAGTAGCTGAAGAAGTGCCGTCTATAGGCAGAAGCTTATCCAAGATAGATGGCTTTGTTACTTTTATCCAGATGCTGAAAAGCAAGGCTCAGGCTTACACAGTGGAGGATCTGTTAAAGGAGATCATTGAACTTACCGGGTATGTGAAGGAACTGGAAGCTGAGGATACAGAAGAAGCAAGGGCAAGGATTGAAAATATTGACGAATTGATCAGTAAAACAGTTACGTATCAGCAAACTATGGAAGAGCAGGATCAGCCAGCTACTCTTGCGGGATTCCTGGAGGAAGTGGCACTGGTGGCAGATATTGACACAGTGGATCCGGAGCAGGATTATGTACTTCTGATGACCCTGCATAGTGCAAAGGGACTGGAATTCCCCAGGGTTTTCATGGCTGGTATGGAAACCGGGATTTTCCCAAGCTATATGTCCATTAATTACGGAGATGGTTCAGAACTGGAAGAAGAGAGAAGGCTGTGCTATGTGGGTATCACCCGTGCCATGAAGGAGCTGACCATGACCTGTGCAAGACAACGGATGGTGAGAGGTGAAACGCAGTATAACAAGGTGTCACAGTTTGTTCAGGAGATTCCAAGAGATCTGGTAGATCTGGGACACACCATACAGGAAAAGAAACCAAAGATGGAACAGGTATTCTCTTCTGACAGCAAATATTCCCAGATGAAGCAGATTTTTCAGACAAAAGCCTACAAGCCAAAAGAATTTAAAGTGACAAAAGCGGATGCCCTGGATTACCAGGTAGGTGATACTGTGCGACATATGAAATTCGGCGTTGGCATAGTGAAAGCCATTGCAGAAGGCGGCAGGGATTATGAAGTTACTGTAGATTTTGATAAAGTAGGCGTTAAAAAAATGTTTGCCAGCTTTGCAAAGCTGAAAAAAATATAACTGCAAGGGATACTGTCTGCTGAATGTATACAAAAGAATGTTGATTTGTGGTTGCTGTGAGCAGTTTGAATGATTTGCATGATCTTTTTTATCTTGGATATGGTAAAAAGACAGAATTGGTGGTATAATACCGAATATGAATGATGTTGGGACATATGGTGTTTTTCTCAGTATCAGCAATTATGGGTGTTATCAGAAAAAGAGAGGATGGTATTGATCATGAATATTAAAATGGATAAGATCGAAGAATTATTGTCAACCTTAAAGAAAAAAGAAGATGAGAAGCAGAAGAATACAGTCCTCTGGGTACTGGCGATCATTGGAGCTGTAGCAGCTATCGCAGGTATTGCTTTTGCAGTATATCGTTTCTTTGCACCGGATTATCTGGAAGATTTTGAAGAAGATTTCGATGATGATTTTGATGATTATTTTGAGGATGAAGAAGAGTAAATAAGACAAACTGAAAAAGCTGTTGCATTAAAACATTTTCTACTGCTTAATGCAACAGTTTTTTTATGTACCAGGAAATTACTTTGTAATGTTCCTATTACATAAAAACTCCGTCTGCAACAGGAGATTCTTTTGTAATGTACCTGTGCGATCGTAAAGACATTGTGAGAGGTAGATTATTATGAAAAAAGGTGAAATATATCAGGGAGTTATTGAAAAAATTGATTTTCCAAATAAAGGGATCGTGAATGTCGATGGTGAAAAGGTAATTGTAAAAAACGGGATCCCAGGGCAGAAAGTACGCTTTATGATCAATAAGAAGCGTTCTGGAAGAGCTGAAGGACGATTGCTTGAGGTATTGGAAAAGTCTCCATTGGAAACAAGAGATCCGGTATGTCCTGTTTTTCCCCAGTGTGGCGGCTGCATGTACCAGACTATGTCCTATGAGGAACAGCTGAAAATGAAAGAAACCCAGGTGAAAGAGCTTCTCACCCAGGCAGTAGGAGAAGATATCCACTGGGAAGGGATACATGGAAGCCCAAGAGAATTTGAATACAGAAATAAAATGGAATTTTCATTTGGGGATGAATATAAGGACGGACCTCTTTCCCTTGGCCTTCATAAAAAAGGCAGTACCTACGATATACTGACAGCAGATCACTGCAGGCTGGTACATCCGGATATGGACAAGATCCTCCGGTGCGTGCTGGATTTCTTCACAGAACTGGGAGCTGTGCATTATCGCAAAATGCAGCATACCGGTTATCTGCGCCATCTACTACTTCGCAGAGGCGTAACAACAGGAGAGATTCTGGTGCATGTGATCACAACCAGCCAGGCAGAATATGATTATGCTCCGCTAGTGACAAGACTTCTGGCACTTCCACTGGAAGGCAGGATCGTAGGAATCATGCATATTATCAATGATTCTCTTTCAGATGTGGTTCAAAGTGATGAAACCAGGCTTTTGTACGGACAGGATTACTTCTACGAAACTCTTTTGGGACTTCGGTTTAAAATCAGCCCGTTTTCCTTTTTTCAGCCCAATTCTCTGGCAGCGGAAGTGCTGTATTCCATTGTGCGGGAATATATTGGGGAAACTAAAGAAAAAGTAGTCTTCGATCTTTACAGTGGAACCGGAACTATTGCCCAGCTGCTTGCACCGGTAGCAAAAGAGGTGATTGGTGTGGAGATCGTGGAAGAGGCTGTGGAAGCTGCTAGAGAAAATGCAGCCTTTAATGGTCTGGAAAACTGTCATTTTATTGCCGGGGATGTGCTGAAGGTTCTGGATGATCTGACTGAAAAGCCGGATGTGATCGTGCTGGATCCTCCTCGTGATGGGATCCATCCCAAGGCATTGCCCAAGATTCTGGACTATCAGGTCGACAAGATCATTTACATTTCCTGCAAGCCCACCAGCCTGGCAAGAGACCTGCCTGCATTCATTGATGCTGGATACCAGATTCAAAAGACCTGCAGCGTGGATCAGTTTTGTTCCACTGTTCATGTGGAAACAGTCTGCCTTTTGTCAAGAAAAGCCCAATAAATCAAGGGCACTGAAAAACTTCCATTTTTTCTTAAGTGGAAGTTTTTCTTTTATATTTTTTCAATTTTTTTTTAGAAAAAGCACAAAAAAGCTA
>NZ_JAOQJL010000021.1:0-70783 GCF_025566965.1 Blautia ammoniilytica
CACGCGAGGATAGCTTGTAGATACTTGGCTCAGTAGAGCCATTGAGCAAGAAGCCCCCACTTCAAAATCTGAGATTTAAGTGGTGGGAGCATGTCACAAACAGAGGAGATACTTGAGGAGAGTATTTTCTCTGTTTTTTTATCGAATATGAGGAATACTGTGTAGAAAAAACTTTTGTGGTACTGTGAAAAAGAGTATAATGGTGTAGATTGGATGGTTAGAGAATCAAGATACCATATATTCTCACAGAATCTTTATGTACGAGGGGAAAAGTGAATGAGGAAAAAAATCAATATATATGTTATGCTTGGTGCATTCGTCATCCTTATTGCAATATTTTGTGCAGGGAATTATTCGGCATTGAAAGAGGAAAATGAATGGCAGCAGCAGATGGAGGACTACGAAGAAGATTATAAGAAGGCGGTAGAGGCCGTTCATGCGGAAAATTATGCTACGGCAGTTGATTTATTGGAAAAAATACCTGAGGATCTTAGGCAAACTGTATCTGTGGGGCGTTTGGACAGTGTTCCTAGATGTCTTGCAAATGTAAAATATGTTCGGGCATATGCAAAGTATTGTGAGAACATAGCGTCTGGTGAAGATATAGATAGTCAATACTGGGTTATATCCAGGCTTCCCAGTGAGACGGCTGAGTATAATGGAGACTTGGCTGAAGAAATGCAAGAGATAAAAAAGGTTGTTCAGGAACGCTATGAGGCTGAAAAGCGGCGCAAAGAAAAAGAAGAGGAAGAACGGTACAAAGAAGAAATCCGAAAGGATCAGCCATTCCGGGGGATGGAACAGAGGTATATATCTATCACTAAGTGGGGACCTTATGATCGGAGGACGGAGGAAAATTACAGAGAGAATGGAGAAGTGAAGAAGCAGGTTACCTATACCTGGAGGAATATTGGCGGAAGTGTATACTCGGCAGTGTGCAGGGATGGTGAGGTGGTGGACCTGATACGATATGTAAGCAGTTCCTCAAACAGCTATAGTGGAAACTCAAGAGGATATTCATCCTCCGGAAGCTCTTCGTCCGGCAAGAGTGGGAATTCCTCACGAAAAGACGAGTATGACGTATATGATTATGATGATCCTGAGGACTTTTACTACGATCATGAAGATGAATTCGACAGCTTTGAGGATGCGGAAGATTACTGGGATGAAGCTCAATAAATAGAAGAATGGGTATGGTTATTTTGAAATTTGCAGAATAGCCGTATCCATCTTTTTTATTATACAAAATATTCCGGTCTATTTTTTTATATATAAAATATCTCAATCTATTTTTCCTTGACAATATAAAAAAATATGATATACTTTGATAATCAAAATATTTTGAAATAAAAACAAATTAAGCTAAGAGACAAAACAGCAGGTTGATGCTTAGTAAGGCAGAAAAAGCAACACAACCAAGCAGTAAAACAATTCAATTGCAAAATAATGAAACAGTAAAACAGGAATAATCATTATGACAGGAAGAATAACAGGAACAGGCTCCTGGGTTCCGGAACACATATTGGATAATAATGAATTGTCCAATATGGTGGATACAAGCGATCAGTGGATCCGTGAGCGGACAGGAGTGGAAAGACGACATATTGTATGGCAGGAGACAACTGCCAGGATGGCTGCAAAGGCAGCACAAAGAGCACTGGAGCAGGCCCAAGTGGATCCGGAAGAAGTTGATCTGATCCTTGTGGCAACCATTTCAGGTAATGAGATCCTTCCCTGTACAGCTTGCAGTGTGCAGGAGATGCTGGGGGCAGTTCGAGCCACCTGTTTTGACCTGAACAGTGCATGTACAGGATTTCTTTTTGCACTGAACACAGCACAGGCATATCTGAATAGCGGCATCTACCGGAATGCGCTTGTGATCGGGGCAGAAAGCCTTTCCAATCTTACCAATTGGAAGGATCGGGGAACCTGTATTTTATTTGGAGATGGTGCAGGGGCAGTTTTCCTGGAGGCAGATGAGAAGAGCAGATATGCACAGGTCACTCATTCAGAAGGGGAGAAGGGCAGAGCCCTCACTTGCAGCAGCAGAAACCAAAAGCAGTATGTGGAACATCCGGATGCACAGGAAACCTACATGGAGATGGATGGCAGAGAGGTATTTAAGTTTGCTGTGTCTTGTGTGCCACAGGTGATCCGGGAGCTTTTGGAAAAGGAAAAGCTTTCTGGGGAAGAGATAAGATTTTATATTTTGCATCAGGCTAATATAAGAATTATTCAGTCTGTGGCAAAAAGACTTGGAGAAGCTGAAGAAAAATTTCCTGTAAATATTCAGGAATATGGCAATACTTCCGGGGCAAGCGTCCCTATTCTTTTGGATGAACTGAATCGGAAAGGATGTTTCAAGGCAGGAGATAAGCTGGTCTTGGCGGCTTTTGGAGCCGGACTGTCTTATGGAGCAAGCCTGCTGGAGTGGAAATAAAAAATAACGAGGAGAAAAGAACATGTTAGAAAGAATTAAAGAAATCGTAGCAGAATCACTGGGAACAGAGGCAGGAACATTAACAGAGAGCACGTCCTTTAAAGAGGATCTGGGAGCTGATTCACTGGATCTTTTTGAAATGGTTATGGCTCTGGAAGAGGAATTTAATGTGGAGATTCCTACAGAAGACCTGGAAGGAATCCAGACAATCGGAGATGTGGAAGCTTATATCCAGAACCGGGAAAAGTAAGAGGCAATATTGAAAAAAGTAAACAGTATTGTGAAAGCAAAGGACAGTGTTATGAAAACAAAAGTTACAGATTTACTTGATATACAATACCCTATTATACAGGGGGGAATGGCCTGGGTGGCCGAGCATCATCTGGCAGCCGCTGTATCAGAGGCAGGAGGCTTCGGTATTATTGGAGCAGCCAATGCACCGGCACAGTGGGTGCGGGAGCAGATCCGGCTGGCAAAAGAGAAAACAGATAAACCATTCGGGGTAAATGTAATGCTGATGAGCCCTTATGCAGATGAGGTTGCGCAGGTGATCGCAGAAGAGGGTGTAAAAGCAGTTACCACAGGTGCCGGAAATCCGGAAAAATATATGGAGATGTGGAAAAAAGCAGGGATCCGCGTGATCCCGGTAGTTGCCTCTGTGGCACTGGCAAAACGTATGGAGCGGTGTGGGGCAGATGCAGTGGTAGCCGAAGGATGTGAGTCCGGAGGCCATGTGGGAGAGACAACCACCATGGCACTGGTGCCCCAGGTAGCAGATGGGGTACAGATCCCGGTGATCGCAGCAGGCGGTATCGGTGATGGCCGTGGGATCGCAGCAGCATTTATGCTGGGAGCACAGGCTGTACAGATGGGAACCTGTTTTGTAGCAACAACCGAATGCCAGGTGCATCAGAATTATAAAGATATGATCCTGAAAGCAAAAGATATAGATACAAGAGTGACCGGACGTACTACAGGGCATCCGGTGCGGGCACTGAGAAATCAGATGACCAGAGAATATCTGAAAAAAGAGGCTGAGGGCGCACCTTTCGAGGAACTGGAGCAGCTTACACTGGGAGGCTTACGAAGAGCAGTAACAGAGGGAGATGTGAAAAACGGAAGCGTTATGTCCGGACAGATCGCAGGACTTATAAAAGAAGAAATGAGCTGCAAGGATCTGATCCAAAAGCTGATGAAGGAGACGGAAACTCTTTTGAAAGGAACTGCAGTTTATGAGTAGGATCGCATTTATATTTCCTGGCCAGGGAGCTCAGAAAGCAGGAATGGGAAAAGATTTTTATGAAAAATATCCGACTTCTGCCAGGGTATTTGAACAGGTGTCCCATTGGCTGGATCTGGACATGCCACAGCTTTGCTTTGAAGAAAATGATAAACTGGATCTTACCGAATATACACAGGCAGCACTTTTAACAGCCTGTCTTGCCATGGAAAAAGCAGCAGAAGAATATGGCCTGATCCCGGAGGTAACGGCGGGCTTAAGCCTGGGGGAATATTGCGCCATTGAAGCAGCTGGCGGAATCAGCCTGAAGGATGCAGCTGTAACTGTACGTAAGAGGGGAATCCTTATGGAACAGGCAGTTCCTGCAGGAAAGGGAAGCATGGCGGCAGTGCTTGGTCTGACCGGACCGGAGATCGAAAAAGTGATAGAAAAGATAGATGGAGTGGAGATTGCCAATTATAACTGTCCCGGACAAATTGTGATCACTGGGGAAAAGGCAGCAGTGGAAATAGCGGCAGCGCAGTTGAAAACTGCAGGAGCAAGGAGAGTCCTTCCTTTAAAAGTCAGCGGCCCTTTTCACTCATCTATGATGGAAGCGGCAGGCAGGAAACTGGAAAAGGTACTTGAGACTACAGAAATCCAATCTCTAAAGATCCCTTATGTGACAAATGTTACGGCAAAGTATGTAACAGACCCTGCACAGATCCGTCCACTGCTGGCCAGACAGATTTCCTCTTCCGTTCGCTGGCAGCAAAGTGTGGAGCAGATGATCAGTGCCGGGATCGATACCTTTGTGGAGATCGGACCAGGCAGGACGCTTACCGGTTTTATAAAAAAGATAGATAAAAATGTAAGGACCTTTAATATACAGACAGTAGAAGATCTGGAAAAAACAGCAGCAGAGATATGACGATAACAGAAATGTAACAGAGATGAAAATCTGATAGAAGCACAGATATGACAGATACAGGAATCTAATAGAAGCACAGACATGACAGATACAGAAATCTGACAGGAGGACAAAAAATGACCGGAAAAAGAGTTGCCCTTGTAACCGGTGCATCCAGGGGAATCGGGCGTGCCATTGCCTTACGGCTGGCAGCAGAAGGATGCTATGTGGTTATCAATTATAATGGCTCAAAGGAAAAAGCAGAAGAAGTGCAGCAGGAGATCCTGCAGGCAGGAGGCCAGGCCCATATTTATCAGTGTAATGTAGCTGATTTTCAGGCTTGTGGTGAAATGTTTAAAGATACGATCAGTAAAATGGGACATCTTGATATTCTGGTCAATAATGCAGGAATCACAAAGGATGGCCTTTTGATGGGAATGAGTGAAGAAGATTTTTCAAAGGTAGTGGATACCAATCTAAAAGGAACATTCTATTGTATCCGCCATGCTGCCAGAACCATGATCAAACAGAAAAAAGGCAGGATCATCAATTTAAGCTCCATTGTAGGTGTTTCAGGAAATGCAGGACAGGCGAATTATGCTGCATCTAAGGCAGGGGTGATCGGGCTGACAAAATCAGCTGCAAAGGAGCTGGCATCCAGAGGAATTACTGTAAATGCAATCGCTCCCGGATTTATCTGCACAGACATGACCCAGGTTCTGCCGGAGCAGGTGAAGGAAAAAATCTGGGCGCAGATTCCTATGGGCGGATTTGGCGATCCCCAGGATGTGGCAGCAGCAGCGGCTTTTTTTGCATCAGAGGAAGCCGGTTATATTACCGGACAGGTGCTGATGGTTGACGGCGGAATGGCAATGTAGGAAAAGTGAGGACAAACATATATGAAACGTAGAGTAGTGGTCACAGGACTTGGCGCAGTAACACCTCTTGGAAATGATGCGGAATCCTTCTGGGAAGGTATCAAAGCCGGAAAAGTGGGGATCCAGAACATTACAAGATTTGATACAACAGATTATAAAGTGAAGGTGGCTGCAGAGGTAAAGGGGTTTGAACCTGAAAAATATATGGATTTTAAGGCTGCAAAAAGAATGGAATTATTTTCAAAATACGGAGTAGCAGCTGCAAAAGAAGCACTGGCGGATTCCGGGATCTGCATGGAACAGGAGGATCCATACCGGGTAGGTGTGATCGTAGGATCCGGTGTGGGAAGCCTGCAGGCTATGACAGCTTCTCAGCAAAGGCTTTCCCAAAGAGGCCCTTCTAAGGTGGATCCGCTTTTTGTTCCCAAAATGATCAGCAACATGGCTGCCGGAAATATTTCCATTGCCATCGGGGCAAAAGGTAAGTGTACCAATGTGGTCACTGCCTGTGCATCAGGAAGCCACTGCATAGGGGATGCTTTTCGGGCAATCCAGTATGGGGATGCAGAGGTGATCCTGGCAGGTGGCACAGAGGGATGTATCTGTCCTTTGGGAGTTGCCGGATTTACCAGTCTGACTGCATTAAGCACATCTTCAGATCCTTTTCGGGCTTCCATTCCATTTGATAAAGACCGTGCTGGCTTTGTAATGGGAGAAGGAGCAGGGATCGTGGTTTTGGAAGAACTGGAGCATGCCAAAAAAAGAGGTGCCCACATTCTGGCAGAGGTTGTGGGATATGGTGCTACCGCAGATGCTTTCCATATCACTTCTCCAGCGGAAGACGGAGCAGGCGCTGCAAGGGCGATGGAGGATGCTATGCATGAGGCTGGGATCGAACCGGAAGAGGTGGATTATATCAATGCACACGGCACAGGCACCCATTACAATGATCTGTTTGAAACAAGAGCCATTAAAGCTGCGTTTAAAGAGGCTGCATATAAAGTAAAGATCAATTCTACCAAGTCAATGACAGGGCATCTTTTAGGTGCTGCCGGCGGTGTGGAATTTATTGTATGTGTAAAATCAATTCTGGATGGTTTTATCCACCAGACAGTTGGAACAAAAGAAACAGAAGAGGAACTGGATCTGGATTATTGTATTGATGCACCGGTTCAGACTCAGGTTCGGTATGCTATGAGCAACTCTCTTGGATTCGGAGGTCACAATGCTTCTCTTCTGGTAAAACGTTATGAGGAGGAATGATCATGGAATTTGAACAGATACTGCAGCTTATCGACAAAATAGACGCCGCAGGAGTATCATCCTTTGAATATGAAAACAATGGACAGAAAATGTCCGTTAAATGGGATAGAGATAGAAAAGAAACTGTATACAGCGCTGCACCTGCACCGGAAAAGGTATCTGTCTTGGAGAAGGAAGCAGAAGTCGGAAATCTGGTGACATCACCTTTGGTTGGTACATTTTATGCGGCTCCTTCACAGGATAGCCAGCCTTTTGTGAAAAAAGGTGATACAGTGAAAAAAGGTCAGGTACTTGCCATTGTTGAGGCAATGAAGCTGATGAATGAGATTGAAAGTGAATTTGAAGGAATTGTGGCAGAAGTTTTGGTTGAAAACGGACAGGCGGTAGAATATGGTACCCCTCTGTTCAGAATCGAGGAAGCATGAATTATTTAGACACGAAGCAGATCCAGCAGATCATTCCACACAGACATCCCTTTCTTCTGGTTGATTATATTGAAGATTATGAGCCGGGGGAATTTGCAGTAGGATATAAATGCGTAACCTACAGAGAGGATTTTTTTAAAGGCCATTTTCCACAGGAACCTGTAATGCCAGGGGTGCTGATCCTGGAAGCACTGGCACAGACCGGCGCAGTTGCCATCCTGTCAAAGCCGGAAAACCAGGGGAAAATCGCCTATTTCGGAGGCCTTGATAAGTGCCGGTTTAAAACGAAGGTACGTCCTGGAGACAAGCTGCGTCTGGAAACCAGGATCGTGAAGCAGAAAGGCCCGCTTGGAGTGGGAGAAGCAGTTGCAACCGTAGACGGGAAGATTGCTGTAAAAGCACAGCTTACATTTATGGTGGGGTAAAATATGATACGAAAATTGCTGGTGGCAAACCGGGGAGAGATTGCAGTAAGGATCATCCGCGCCTGCAGAGAATTGGGGATTGAGAGCGTAGCGGTTTATTCAGAGGCAGACAAGGATAGCCTTCATGCTCAGCTTGCTGATCAGGCAGTCTGCATAGGGCCTGGTCCTTCAACGGAAAGTTATCTGAATATGGAAAGCATTATCAGTGCTACAATGACAACCGGCGCAGATGCCATACATCCAGGCTTTGGATTTTTATCAGAAAATGCCCGTTTCGCACAAATATGTGAAAAGTGCGGCATTATCTTTGTGGGTCCCCCCTCCTCTGTGATCCGCAGTCTTGGAAACAAGCAGGAAGCCAGAAACACCATGGAAGCAGCCGGTGTTCCGGTGATCCCCGGGACGAAGGGGGCAGTTCTGGATATTGATGCAGGAAAAAAGGAAGCTGACAGGATTGGTTATCCGGTGATCATTAAGGCTGCCCTTGGCGGTGGCGGCAAGGGTATGCGGACAGCTTTTTCGCCGGAAGAGTTTGAAAAAGCTTTCCTGACTGCAAAGAAAGAAGCGCAGATGGCCTTTGGGGACGGAACCATGTACATAGAGCATTTTGTGGAAAATCCAAGACATATAGAATTTCAAATCCTTGCAGACCAGCAGGGAAATGTGATCCATCTTGGAGAAAGGGACTGTTCCATCCAGCGAAATCATCAGAAGATGATCGAGGAATCGCCCTCTGCAGCTGTATCGGACAAGCTTCGCAGGAAGATGGGAAAAGCAGCTGTGAAGGCTGCAAAGGCAGCACATTATGTGAATGCAGGAACCATAGAATTCCTTCTGGAAAAGGATGAAAACTTTTATTTTATGGAAATGAATACCAGGATCCAGGTAGAGCATCCGGTAACAGAGTGGGTCACTGGCATGGATCTGGTAAAGGAACAGATCCGTATCGCTTCCGGTCTGCCGCTTCAGGTCAGTCAGAAGGATGTACATGTACAGGGGCATGCCATTGAATGCAGGATCAATGCGGAAAACCCGGAGAAGAATTTCAGGCCTTCTCCCGGCACCATTTCAGATCTTCATTTTCCCGGCGGCCAGGGAATCCGTGTGGATACAGGTATTTATTCAGGATATACAGTACCGCCCTATTATGATTCCATGCTTGCAAAGCTGATCGTTCATGGAAGCACAAGAGAAGAGGCGATTGCCAAAATGAAAAGTGCACTGGGGGAAGTGGTGATCCAGGGAGTGGATACAAACATTGACTATCAGTTTGAAATCCTCAGTCATCCGGATTTCCAGAGCGGTAATTTTAATGTTGGATTTTTAAGTACCCATGAAATCGGGGGAGTGAAAGTAAATGAAATTTAACTGTACATTTAAACGGACAGTTGGCCATAGCAGCCTGACAGCAGAAACAGTAAAGCCAGAGGTTCCGGAAGGACTTCTGAAAAAATGTAATGTATGTAAGTCAGCGGTGTTTGTGGAAGAGGTAAAGGACAACGATTATATATGTCCTCATTGCGGCAATTATTTTCGTGTTCATGCCTGGAGAAGAGTCCAGCAGATCGCAGATCCAGGGACTTTTGAAGAATGGGATGCAGGTCTGCCCCAGGAGAATCCTCTTCATTACAAGGGATATAAAGAGAAAATCGAAAGTCTTCAGGAAAAAACAGGACTGGATGAAGCCATCCTTACCGGAAAGGCAGAAATTGACGGAAATCCTACAGTGCTTGGAGTCTGTGACAGCAGGTTTATGATGGCAAGCATGGGAAGTGTAGTAGGGGAAAAGATCACCCGGGCAGTGGAGAGGGCTACCAGGGAACGGCTTCCTGTGGTGATTTTTGCCTGCTCCGGCGGAGCCCGTATGCAGGAAGGTATTGTGTCTTTGATGCAGATGGCAAAAACCTCAGCAGCACTGAAACGGCACAGTGATGCCGGTCTTCTTTATATCAGTGTGCTTACCAATCCTACTACTGGTGGTGTTACGGCAAGCTTTGCCATGGAAGGAGATATTATTCTGGCAGAGCCGGGAGCATTGATCGGCTTTGCAGGACCAAGAGTGATCCGGCAGACCATCGGACAGAAATTACCCAAGGGATTTCAAAAGGCTGAATTTCTCCTGGAGCATGGCTTCTTAGATGGGATCGTTGATCGAAAACAGATGAAAGCTACACTTTCCCGTCTGTTGTCCATGCATCAGCATCAGGATACAAAAAGCACATATCAGGAAAAGAAAGTTCTGAAAGAAGAAAAGCTTCAGGATAAAAGTGCCTGGGAGCGTGTGCAGCTTGCAAGGGATAAGGAACGCCCAACAGGGAAAGATTATCTTGCACTGTTATTTGACGAATTTACGGAACTGCATGGAGACAGACGATATGGAGATGATCCTGCCGTGATCGGAGGAATAGGGCGTTTTCATGGAAATCCTGTGACAGTGATCATCCAGGAAAAGGGACAGGGAACAAAAGACAGTATTGCCAGAAACTTTGGGATGGTTTCACCGGAAGGATATCGTAAATCCCTGCGTTTGATGAAGCAGGCAGAGAAGTTCAAAAGACCTGTGATCTGTTTCGTGGATACTCCGGGAGCCTTCTGCGGGATGGAGGCTGAAGAACGGGGGCAAGGGCAGGCGATTGCAGAAAACATTTATGAATTATCTGCTCTTAAGGTACCTGTTCTGTCCATTGTGATCGGAGAAGGGGGAAGCGGCGGAGCCTTGGCTCTTGCTGTGGCTGATCAGGTATGGATGTTGGAAAATTCCATCTATTCTGTCCTTTCCCCAGAAGGCTTTGCTTCAATTTTGTGGAAGGATGCAGGAAAAGCCAGGGAAGCAGCCCAGGTGATGCGGCTTACTGCAGGGGATCTGAAAAAGCTTGGTATTGTGGAGCATGTTTTTTCTGAAAAGGAGCCTCTTACACGAGCCAATATGACAGATATGGGAGAGAAAATGGACCAGGCGATTGGTACATTCCTTACATTGTACGAGAAAATGGATACAGAGGAGCTTTTGGAAAAGCGGTATAACAGATTTCGTAAAATGTAGAAGAAATCCGGAAAGCAGACGGAAATCGGAAAGCAGCAAGAAACTCAAACCACAAATGCTGTGGAAATTCAAATCCAAATTTACGAATCAAATGTCACGGAAACACATGGTGCAAAAATCCCCAATTTATGCTATACTGTGTACACTTGAATAACAACGGAAAGCAGGAGCACAAGCTGTTTCCTGTATACAAATTAATTGGAATAGCCCATAAGGCGGGGGGAAGGACCATATTGAATGATAAGGAAGTAATCAATGATGTGCTGGTAAATCTTTTTAATGAGATCATGGAGCTGGAAGGACAGGCCATTATCACAGATGAGTATAAAGATATTACCAATAATGATATGCATATTATCGCTGCCATTGGTCTTGGAGAAAAAAAGATGTCCGATATAGCGGCAGAACTGAATATTACGGTAGGCTCCCTGACCATTTCCATGAATGCATTGGTTAAGAAAGGGTATGCACAGAGAGAACGCAGTGAGAAGGACAGAAGAGTTGTTTTTATCCATCTTACGGTTAAAGGGCGTAAAGCCTTTCATCATCACGCAGAGTATCACAGGCAGATGACAGATGCAGTGGTGGGTGCTTTATCGGACAATGAAGTAGGTGTTCTGGCGAAGGCGCTGGAGAAGCTGTCTGTTTTCTTCAGGCAGTACCAGAAATAACCGAAGGCAGGACAGACAGATGATATCCATAGAACTGGAGAATTTTAACATAAGGCAGATCATGGGATCCGGACAATGTTTCAGGATGAATGAAGCAGATGCAGACTGTTTTACTGTGATTGCAGGTAAGAAATACGTAGAAGTAAGGCAAAAAGGGCAGGTAGTGGATTTCGACTGTTCTCAGGAGGATTTTCTTTTCTTCTGGATCCCATACTTTGACCTTGATGCAGATTACAACAGATATATACAGGCAGTGAATCCCAGGGACAGTTATTTATGTGCAGCCGCACACCATGGACAGGGAATCCGTATACTTCGTCAGGATCTGTGGGAAATGCTGATCTCATTTCTTATTTCGCAGCAGAATAATATACGCAGGATCCGCAGGTGCATTGAGAATATCTGTACACAGTATGGAGAAAGAATCATTTTGCCGGATGGCAGGGAATATTATGGCTTTCCAAAGCCACTGGCTTTGGCTGCCGCATCTGAAGAAGATCTGCGGGCATGCAATCTGGGATACCGTGCCAAATATGTTCATCAGGCCGCACTTGCTGTGGCAGACGGGCAGATCGATCTATCAGAGATTCGATCAATGTCTTACAAAAAAGCACGGGAAGCTTTGATGGAAATCTATGGCGTAGGTGGGAAAGTGGCAGATTGCATCTGTTTGTTTGCCTTGCACCAGCTGGATGCATTTCCGGTGGATACCCATATACGCCAGGTACTGGATCAGCACTACAAAAGAGGCTTCCCTAACCGCCGCTATAAAGGGATGCGTGGTGTGATGCAGCAGTATATTTTTTATTATGAACTTACAGGGATCCCCTCCGGCGACAAATAAGCTCTCTGAGGCTTTGATTTATCACTGGATCTTCTTTTGTAGTACAAAATCAGGTAACGGAATCAATCACCAGTTCATCTTCTGAGTAAGAGGATGAACTTTTTTTGCCTTCGATCACTACTTTGTTAGGCAGACATACAATGGTTCCGCCGTTTTTGTCAATTGCATGCTGTTTCATACACAAATGGTCCGGGCAGTCAGCCCAGATCATTTTTATTTCCCCGTCTTTTATTTCACACCGATTGGTATCTCCTATGGAGATCACCTGATCTTTGGATAAAGAATAGGTGCCATATTCTTTGCCTGCCACTGTAATGCGTACTGTGGAAAGATCACCCTTGTCCGTAAGGTGGGTAACAGCCCACAAAAGTGCTGCAGCTGCAAGGATTCCCAGGATAAATAGGATTTCTTTTTTTTTCAAAGTTTCACCTGCCTGTATATAAATGATGCCAGCCAAAAGCCGCCAGCCAAAAGCCTCTGGTGCATATGCGTGTAAGCAGCTATTGGCTTTGTTGTTCCATAATTTCGCTTAATCGAAAATATCATAGCATAAGAAAATATGCATGTCAAAAAAGTGGGACGGTGTATGTGAATGCTTATCGAGCTGCTATTCACTTCGCTGATAGTAATAAAAATCCACAATAATCACAGAAAAGCAAAAAAAATAATTGTATAATCCTGCCAGATAATGTACTATATTGGATATAGAATTGTGCAATGGATACAAATACATACTAGCGAACGACGCAAAGTAAGGAGGAAACCAATGTTAGATCAATCTTATTACAACAAGGCGGATGAGATTATCGCACACTATGGTCGGAAAGCAGCATCGCTGATCCCCATCATGCAGGACATCCAGGCAGAATACCGGTACCTGCCAGGGGAACTGCTCACCTATGTGGCGAAAGAGATCGGGGTAAAAGAAGCCAAAGCATACAGCGTGGCTACCTTTTATGAAAACTTTTCATTTGAGCCAAAAGGGAAATACGTGATCAAGGTCTGTGACGGAACAGCCTGTCACGTAAGAAAATCACAGCCTGTGAAAGAGGCACTGATGAAAGAACTGGGTCTGACAAATAAAAAGCATACCACAGACGATATGCTTTTCACAGTAGAGACAGTTTCCTGTCTGGGAGCCTGCGGACTTGCGCCTACCCTGACTGTAAACGATGAAGTACATCCGAAGATGACGGAAGAAAAAGCTATAGAACTTTTGAACCGGCTGAGAGGAGAAAGCGTATGAGTATAAGAAATGGAGAAGAACTGTTAAACAAACAGAAAGAAGTAAATGAAAAGATCCGCTCCTATACCTGTCGTGTACTTGTATGTTCAGGTACAGGCTGTATTGCCTCCGGCGCACAGAAGATCTATGAGGAGATGAAAGTGCTGTGCCGGGATGTGGACGGAGTAAAGGTGGAAATGCAAAAAGATATCCCTCATACAGGCGTGATCAAGACTGGCTGTCAGGGATTATGCGAGCTGGGGCCTTTGATGAGGATAGAGCCTTACGGATATCAGTATGTACATGTGCAGCCGCAGGACTGTAAAGAGATCGTAGAGCGTACAGTTCTGGAAGGAAAGCCAGTAGAGCGTCTGTTTTACAGAGAGAAGGACACTGTCTGTCCCCACCCGGAGGACATTCCTTTCCTAAACCTTCAGACAAGGGTGGTACTGGAAAATTGTGGAAAGATCGATGCAGAATCTATTGACGAATATATTGCAGTTGGCGGATACCAGGCACTGGCAAAGGCACTGGAATCCATGACTCCTGATGATGTGATACAGGAGGTGACAAAGTCAGGCCTCAGGGGCCGTGGCGGCGCCGGATTCCCGGCAGGGAAGAAATGGTCCCAGGTGGCAAGACAGGCCGAAAAGATCCGCTATGTTGTATGTAATGGTGATGAAGGCGATCCTGGTGCATTTATGGACGGGTCTGTTATGGAAGGCGATCCATATAAGATGATCGAAGGTATGACCATTGCTGCTTATGCAGTTGGCGCAGAAGAAGGCTATATCTATGTACGTGCAGAATATCCTCTCTCTGTAAAGAGACTGCGTATGGCTATTGAACAGGCAGAGAATTACGGATTTCTGGGAGATAACATCCTGGGAACAGGAATTAATTTCCATTTACATATTAACAGAGGTGCAGGTGCATTTGTATGTGGTGAGGGATCTGCACTTACAGCATCTATTGAAGGCAACCGGGGCATGCCTCGTGTAAAGCCTCCCCGTACAGTGGAGAAAGGACTGTGGGGCAAGCCTACGGTACTGAACAATGTGGAAACCTATGCCAATGTGCCCAAGATCATTCTTCAGGGGGCTGACTGGTTCCGGACTATCGGTACAGAAGGAAGCCCGGGTACCAAAACCTTCTCCCTTACAGGAGCTATTGAGAATACAGGCTTGATCGAGGTGCCTATGGGCACTACGTTGCGCCATATTATTTATGATATTGGCGGCGGACTGAAAAAGGGAGCAGCCTTTAAAGGCGTACAGATCGGCGGACCTTCCGGTGGATGTCTGATCATGGATCAGCTGGATGTGCCCCTGGATTTTGACTCGGTAAAGAAGCTGGATGCGATCATGGGATCTGGCGGACTGGTTGTTATGGATGAAAACACCTGTATGGTAGAGGTTGCACGTTTCTTCATGAATTTTACCCAGAGGGAAAGCTGTGGTAAATGTGTACCTTGCCGTGAGGGGACCAAGCGTATGCTGGAGATCCTGGAAAGGATCGTAGATGGCAAAGGCGAAATGTCAGATCTGGATCAGCTGGAAGAACTGGCAAATATGGTTCAGAGTATGGCACTTTGCGGCCTTGGCAAAAGCGCACCGCTTCCTATAATCAGTACTCTGCACCGCTTCAGGGATGAATACGAGGAGCATATCAGGGATAAGAAGTGCCGTGCAAAGGTATGTACTGCACTGCGTCAGTTCCATATCAATCAGGAATTCTGTATCGGCTGCGGCAAGTGTGCAAGAAACTGTCCGGCAGGTGCAATTTCAGGACTGATCAAGCATCCTCATCATATAGACAATACTCTTTGCATCAAGTGCGGCGCATGTAAAGATAACTGTAATTTTGATGCGATTTATGTGGAAGCATAGGAAGGGGGTATATTATGGGATATATGATGATTGACGGTAGAAAAATAGAGTTTACCGATGAAAAAAATGTGCTGTCCGTGATCAGGAAAGCAGGAATAAATATTCCAACATTGTGCTACCATTCTGAGGTGTCCACATTTGGAGCCTGCCGTTTGTGTATGGTAGAGGATGAAAGGGGCAAGATGTTTGCATCCTGTTCTGAAGAACCAAGGGATGGGATGACCATTTACACCAATTCAGGACGAATTAAGAAATACAGGAAGCTGATCGTGGAGCTGCTTCTGGCGGCTCATTGCCGCGACTGTACTACCTGTGTGAAAAGCGGAGAGTGTATTCTCCAGGAGCTGGCACACCGTCTTGGGGTGAATACCATCCGTTTTGAAAATACCAGGGAGCCCTATGAGCTGGATACAAGTTCTCCTTCTCTTGTAAGGGATCCTAACAAATGTATCCTTTGTGGAGACTGTGTACGTGCCTGTGAAGAGCTTCAGGGGATTGGTGCGCTGGGCTTTGCATTCCGTGGTACGGACGCTATGGTCATGCCTGCATTTAACAAAAAGATTGCCCAGACCGATTGCGTGAACTGTGGACAGTGCCGTGTTTATTGTCCTACAGGTGCGATTTCCATCAAGACCCATACAGATCTGGTATGGGATGCACTGGCTGATCCAAATGTACGGGTGGTGGCACAGATCGCACCGGCAGTACGTGTTGCAGTAGGGGATCATTACGGGCTGTCAAAGGGCAGAAGTGTTATGGGCAAGATCGTAAATGCCCTGCACAGAATGGGATTTGACGAAGTATACGATACCTCTTTCAGTGCAGATCTTACCATTATGGAGGAGAGTGCAGAATTTCTTGACCGGATCAAAAAAGGAGAAAAACTTCCGCTGCTCACATCCTGCTGCCCGGCATGGGTGAAATTTATTACAGATCAGTACAAGGATTACATCCCTAATCTTTCTACCTGCAGATCTCCACAGGGGATGCTTTCCGCTGTGATCAAGGAATATTTCCGGCAGCCGGAACATCAGGATGGAAAGAAGACGGTTATGGTTTCCATTATGCCATGTACAGCCAAGAAGGCAGAAGCGATCCGGCCCAACAGCTTTACCCACGGAGAACAGGACACAGACATTGTGATCACCACTACAGAGCTGATCCGTATGATCGATAATTTCGGTATCGACTTTGCTCCGCTTGATCCGGAAGCCTGCGATATGCCATTTGGCTTTGGCTCAGGCGGCGGCGTGATCTTTGGCGTAACAGGCGGTGTTACAGAGGCAGTTCTCCGTCGTCTCACAAAAGATCACCGCAAAGAATCTATGCATGAGATCGCAGAATGTGGTGTGCGCGGGGATGAAGGAATCAAAGAGTTTTCCGTTATGTATGAAGGAATGGAAATAAAGATCTGTGTTGCCAATGGACTTGCAAATGCACGGAAAGTGATGGATCAGGTGAAAAATGGAGAGAAAGAATACCATCTGATCGAGGTTATGGCCTGCAGACGGGGATGTATCATGGGCGGTGGCCAGCCTACAAGAGCCGGTGCCAGGACCAAGGCATTAAGGGCAAAAGGGCTTTATAATGCAGACAATACCATGATCATCAAAAAGTCAGATGAGAACCCGCTGGTAGTAGAGCTGTACAACGGACTTCTGAAGGGAAAAGAACACGAATTGCTTCACAACAAATCTTATGAATGATATCAGCTGGGAGTCAATCCCCCAGCTGATATAGCCTCCAGCAGGATTGCAGAGGTGCGCAGGAGAAGTATGTCATGCAATTGCATGACGCGCACCTCGCAGCAAGAATGCCGAGGCATTCTTGTAACTGTGAAGGTACTGAACAGTTACACGACTTTTAAGTATGACCTGAGACTAAGGAGGGGCAAAAGACATGAAGAAAAAAATGATATCCGTATTGCTGACAGCAGGGCTCTTGGCAGGAACGCTGGCAGGAAACTGCGTTACAGTTCCAGCAGAGGAAAAAGCATCTGACAAGATTGCTGTAGGCGCCTTAAAAGGACCAACTGCCATGGGCATGGCACAGCTGCTGGATGATGACAGCTATGATTTTACCATAGCAGCATCCCCAGACGAGATCGTACCGCAGATCGTGCAGGGAAATGTAGATATAGCAGCTGTTCCATCCAATCTGGCGGCAGTGCTGTATCAGAAGACACAGAAGAATGTAAGCGTACTGGCTGTGAATACACTGGGCGTTCTCTACCTGGTGGAAAATGGAGAATCCATACAGTCTGTGGAAGACCTGAAAGGAAAAACCATTTACGCCAGCGGAAAAGGCGCTACACCGGAGTATGCCCTGGAATATGTATTAAGTGCAAATGGGATCGATCCTGAAAAGGATGTGACCATTGAATATAAGTCAGAACATGCGGAAGTAGTTGCAGCTCTGGCAAATGACCAGACAGCAGCAGGGCTTTTGCCCCAGCCCTTTGTTACAACTGCATTGATGAAGAATGACAGCCTTCGGGTGGCTTTGGATCTGAATCAGCTGTGGCAGGATGGAGTTTCTGATGACAGCCAGCTGGTAACAGGAGTGGTTGTTGTAAGAAATGATTATCTTAAGGAGCATGAGGCTGATGTGGATGCTTTTATGGATGCATATCAAGCGTCCGTAGAATTTGTAAACAGCGATCCGGATCAGGCTGCAAAGATCATTGGCGCCCATGACATTATTGCTGAAGAAGTGGCCAAAAAGGCCATCCCTGACTGCAGTATCGTATTTGTAGAGGGAGAAGAGATGCAGAACATGCTGTCCGGATATCTGAGCACACTGGAACAGCAGAACCCAGAGATGGTTGGAGGACAGCTTCCGGATGATGATTTCTACTACGCACGATGAGGCCCAAAATAACAGGCTCAGGTGGAAAAGCTATACAATAAGAATACTGGCAGCTGCCTTCTGGATTCTGGTATGGCAGTTGGCCAGTATGTGGCTGAAACAGGAGATCCTTCTGGCATCTCCTGTTTCTGTTGTAAAAAAATTGTGGCAGCTTTTGCCGCAGGCAGATTTCTGGAAAACTGTAGAATTCAGCTTTGTGCGGATTGTTTCCGGATTTCTTCTGGGGCTTTTTGCAGGAATCATATTGGCTGCCGCAGCCTGTGGATGTAAAGTGCTGGAAATCCTGCTGGCACCTGTTGTAACGGTTATGAAGTCGGTTCCTGTTGCTTCCTTTATTATCCTGTGCCTGATCTGGATCCCATCCAGGAATCTTTCTGTATTTATAACGTTTCTTATGGTGTTTCCGGCAGTTTATACAAATGTATGCCAGGGCATCCGGGAAACCGACCGGGAGCTTTTGGAAATGGCCCAGGTGTTTCAGGTCAGCTTTGGAAGAAAGGTGCGGTATATTTACATTTCACAGGCTACCCCTTATTTTCTGGCTGCCTGCCGTTTGGCACTGGGGCTTTGCTGGAAAGCCGGAGTCGCTGCAGAGGTGATCGGGATCCCAGGCGGATCGATAGGGGAGAAGCTGTATCATGCAAAAATATATTTAAATACACCGGATCTTTTTGCATGGACCATTGTGATCATAGGGATCAGCGTTTTGTTTGAAAAATTGTTTCTGACCGGAATAGGCACACTTGTGGAAAGGATGGGAAAATAAAAATGGATCTGATCATCCAGGATTTATGCAAAGCTTATTATGGACAGGCAGTATTGCAGGATTTTTCCTATTGCTTTCCAGAAGGGAAAACCACCTGTATTATGGGCAGATCAGGATGCGGGAAAACAACACTTCTGAATCTGATCCTGGGATTGGAACTCCCGGATACAGGAACCATACAGGGGAACAAAGAACCTATGGCAGCTGTTTTTCAGGAGGACAGACTTTGCCGGAATCTTACCGTACAGGCGAATATCCGTCTGGTAAATAAAAGGCTTTCGGAGGAAAGGCTCCGGGAACTTCTTGCTGCTGTAGACCTGGAAGAGGCCTGGGACAAAAAAGCGGGTGAATTAAGCGGCGGCATGTGCCGCAGGACTGCCATCGCAAGAGCACTGGCAGCAGGCCGGAACTGTATTCTTATGGATGAGCCTCTTTCCGGACTGGATCCGGATACCAGGATCAAAGTTTTGGACACCATAAAAAAATACACCAAGGGAAAGACCCTGCTTTTGGTAACACATGAAAAACAGGATGCTTTTTCCCTTGGTGCAGATAAAATATTGGAAATGTAGTAATGTTTCAGCAATTAGCATCTTGCAGGATATTCTCACATTTCTTGCATACTGTAGAATCTTTTGGTATCTTTTTACAGATTCCTTTCACAGATATCAAATAGACAGCATCTGTCACAGTGAGGCTGTGTCCTTGCTGTGCAGATTTCTCTTCCGTGCCACACAAGGCGGTGACACAGATCACTGCCCTCTTCTGGCGGAATGATCTTCCATAATTCCATTTCTACTTTTTTCGGGTCTTTGATTCCATTTACAAGTCCGATCCTGTTGGAAAGACGGATACAGTGGGTATCTGTTACAATGGCGGGCTTACCGAATACATCTCCCATGATCAGATTGGCGCTTTTGCGGCCCACACCGGGTAAAGACAGAAGAGCGTTAAAATCTTCGGGAACCTTGTCATTATATTTTTCATGAAGCATTTTCATACAGGCATTGATATCTCTTGCCTTGCTTTTGCCAAGACCGCAAGGCTTTACGATAGCCTCGATCTCTTCCGGAGCTGCCGAAGCCAGGGCCTTTACACTTGGATATCTGGCAAAAAGATCTTGTACTACTACATTTACCCTTGCATCTGTACACTGGGCTGCCAGACGGACGCTTACAAGAAGCTTCCAGGCCTGGTCATAATCCAAGGTACAGTCTGCATCCGGATATGCGGTTTTTAATCGTTTGATGACTTCAAGAGCCAGTTCTTTTTTTGTCATAAGTACCTCTTTATTATTGGTCACTGATAATAGGATGTTGGGGGCAAAAGCATTTCTAGTACAGGCTGCGCCTGCTGATATGTTGAAATGCAAAGTAAAAAATGATCCCTTTCACTATGCTTGTAGCGGTAAGTGCCCACCAGATCCCGTCAAGTCCAAGGGAAGTGGCGGAAAGAACCATGGCAAGCGGGATACGCATACCAGTAAAAATAATACTGATAATACTGCAAAGCTTTGTTTTTCCAAGGCCTGACAATGCACCTATGGTCATCAGCTCCACACTCATAAAGGCTTCCCCAAATCCGATGATGGTCAGGTAACTAACGGAAATTAGCACTACATCCTTTTCATGGAAAAACAGGGAGGAAATAGGGCCGGGGATCAATACAAAGGCTGCAGTGATCAAAAGCCCCCAGGCAACCAGCAGCCGAAAGGAAATGCTGTATCCTTTCCGGATACGGTCCGTCTTTCTTGCACCATAATTCTGCCCCATGAAAGCATTTAGAGCAGCACCGAAGCCGTCGGCAGTATTCCAGGACAGGGATTCGATCTGTCCGCCTACACGCTGGACTGCAATAGCACCTGCACCAAAGCCGGAAACCATACGGGTCAGGATCATGGAGATCAGGCAGTAAATGCTGCCTTGCAGTGCGGTGGGAATCCCAATGCGGAAAACATCTTTATAATAGCTGGAAGCAGATCTGCGTAAAGGGTTGGAATGACGCAGGATATTGGTTTCACTGTGATCCTTAACAAGGCTGACAACAAGTACTGCCAGCACCAGAAACTGGGAAGTGACAGTGGCAGCTGCAGCACCAACAACCTCCAGTCTTGGAAAAGGTCCCACTCCAAGGATCAGCACAGGATCCAGAACCATATTCAGCACAAGCCCCAGGAAGTTAGCCTTCAGGGGAGTTTTGGAATCTCCCTGGGCTGTATAAAGTCCGGTCAGAGTCTGAGTCAGGTAAGGGAGCAGGATCAGTCCACAGGTGATCAGCATGTAGACCCTGGCACTGGCATAAGCTTCCGGATCTGTCAGATTAAAAAAGTGAAGCAGAGGATCTGTAAAAAGCAGGCAGAGTGCAGTAAAAAAAAGACCAAACAGGATGGTCAGCTGCAGAGCTACATCTGCATAGCGGATAGAGGCCTCCCGATCTTTACGGCCAAGGGCCTGTGCCATATTTACCTGTCCACCCATACGCGACAGGGAACAAAGTCCCTGGGAAAGCCATACGTACATGCCGCCTACGCCTACTCCTGCAACTGCCTTGGAACCAAGCATTCCGATCCAGGCCATATCAGTGATATTGTAGGCTGTAGCCAGAAAAGAAGATGCCATAATAGGCAGTGCCAGCTCCGTAAGGGTAGAAAGAATCGGGCCGGAGGTAAGATTTAATTGTTTGTTCTTCATATTTCATTATCCATTCGTTTTAATATCATTATTACATACCATTTTATACGGTATAAAAGGATTTTGCAAGGGAAGAGTTTTGTGGTAGAATCAAAGAAAAAATTTGGAAACAACAGGAGGTGAGAGGATGGCAGAAAACGGAACACTTCATGCCCCAAAGGTGGACGAAACCCTGAAAGAACTGGGCCGACATGGCTCATTTGAACTTCCCGTAGAAACCTACACCGACAACTGTGTGATCTTCCATTCCCTGTACAACCACTGGCACAAAGAAATGGAGATCATCTGCATCGAAAAAGGCTGTGGCCTGGCAAAGCTGAACAGAGAAACCATTCGCCTGAAACAAGGAGATATCCTGATGGTCAATAGCGGAGTCATTCACGGCATAAGATCAGACCTTCGGAATTATCTGTATTACAAAAGTATTGTATTTGACCTGAATTTTCTGTCCAGTCCGGCAGGGGATCTGTGCCAGGAGCGGCTGATCTCCCTTCTTGCTGAGAATCAGGCAGAGTTTACCCATTTGATATCGCCAGGAGACCGTGGCTATGAACACATTTTCCGCCTGTTTTATCAGATTCATGATTGCCACAGAGAGAAAAAGCCCTTCTATTATGTACAGCTGAAAAGCTTATTTTACGAATTTTTTTACCAGATGCTGATAGGAAATTACATTGTTCCTGCAGATACAGAACAGAACAGGAATCTTGCATCCATAAAAATGGTTTTGGATTATATTAATGAACACTATCAGGAACAGCTGACTGTGAAAGAGTTAACAGAGATGTCCAATTACAGTGAGTATTATTTCATGAAGCTTTTTAAGCAATACACAGGCAAGACGGTAGCATCATACCTGAATGATTTCCGCCTGGAAAAGGCGAAAGTCCTGCTTTTGCATTCAGACCGTTCCATTACGGAAATCGCTTTGGAT
This sequence comes from Blautia ammoniilytica, assembly GCF_025566965.1. Lineage (NCBI taxonomy): Bacteria > Bacillati > Bacillota > Clostridia > Lachnospirales > Lachnospiraceae > Blautia > Blautia ammoniilytica. Next base: position 22,491 of record NZ_JAOQJL010000021.1, read on the forward strand.
GTCGGATTTAATAATACAAGCTACTTTATTAAAAAGTTCCAGCAGGCCAATCTGGTTTCACCGCATAAATATCGCAAAAATATGTCATAACATAACAGTTTTGTTGTATTTTGTGCCTTTCATCCGTGCTAAGATTGTATCATCAAAAAGAGCAAAGAACGAAGAAGCAAAAAGGCGCGTATGAAAAGGTCTGAATATACAGACCAATGGATGAAAGGAGAAACAATGGAAGCTTTAAAGACAATGATCAATGACATGTTCCACAAAGACTGTTCTTCCTGTACAAATGAAGAGATTTATACAGCTCTTCTTACTTACACAAAGGAAGCACTGGAAGAAAAAGGTTATCACAACGGAAAAAAGAAAATTTATTATATTTCTGCAGAGTTCCTGATCGGAAAGCTGCTTTCTAACAATCTGATTAACCTTGGCATTTATGATCAGGTTGCAGATTACTTAAAAGAGAACGGCAAATCCCTTGCTGAGATCGAAGAGGTTGAGCCGGAACCATCTCTTGGAAATGGCGGACTTGGACGTCTGGCAGCATGTTTCCTGGATTCTATTGCAACACTGGGACTGCCGGGAGAAGGAATCGGTCTGAATTATCACCTGGGTCTGTTTAAACAGGTATTCAAAGACAGACTTCAGAATGAGACACCGAACCCATGGATCACCAACAATACATGGCTTACACCTACAGATGTAACATATACTGTACCGTTCCACGGATTTGAGCTTGAGTCTAAAATGTATGATATTGCAGTTGCAGGCTATCAGAATAAAGCAATCCATCTTCATTTATTTGATATTGATATTGCAGATGAGAGCATGGTTCATGATGGTATTGCATTCAATAAAAAAGACGTACTTCATAACCTGACTCTGTTCCTGTATCCGGATGACAGTGATGATGACGGAAGAAAGCTTCGTATCTATCAGCAGTACTTTATGGTAAGCAATGCTGCACAGCTGATCCTGGACGAGGCAGTGGCCAAAGGCTGCAACCTTCATGACCTGGCTGATTACGCAGTTGTACAGATCAACGATACACATCCAAGTATGATCATTCCTGAGTTCATCCGTCTGCTGACTGCAAAAGGTATTGACTTTGAGGAAGCAAGCGATATCGTTGCAAAGGTTTGTGCTTATACCAATCATACGATCCTTGCAGAGGCACTTGAGAAATGGCCAATGAGCTATCTGGAAGAGGTTGTTCCTCATCTTGTTCCTATTATCAAACAGCTGGATGAGAAGGTTAAGAGAAAATATCCTCAGGAATCCGTTGCGATCATTGACAGCAACAACCTGGTGCATATGGCACATATGGATATCCACTATGGCTATTCCATCAATGGTGTGGCAACACTTCACACAGAGATCCTTAAGAACAGCGAGTTGAAGCAGTTCTATGATATCTATCCTGAGAAATTCAATAATAAGACAAATGGTATCACATTCCGTCGCTGGCTGATGTATTGCAACCATCCTCTGACAGAACTGATCACATCCCTGATCGGAGACGGATTTAAGAAAAATGCATTTGAACTGGAAAAACTTCTTGCATATAAGGATGATCAGGAAGTATTGAATAAGATCCTGTCTATCAAGACCGATGCAAAGAAGGTGTGCAAAGATTTCATCCTTTCCAACACAGGTGTTGAGATCGATGAGAACAGTATCTTTGATATCCAGATCAAACGTCTTCACGAGTACAAACGTCAGCAGCTGAATGCTCTGTACATTATTTATAAATACCTGGAGATCAAAGGCGGCAAGAAGCCGGAGAAGCCTGTAACCTTCATCTTTGGTGCAAAGGCAGCTCCTGCATATGTGATCGCAAAGGACATCATCCATCTTCTTCTTACACTTCAGGATCTGATCAAAAATGATCCGGATGTAGCTCCATACATGAAGGTTGTAATGGTAGAGAACTACAATGTAAGCGCAGCTGAGAAGCTGATCCCTGCATGTGATATTTCAGAGCAGATTTCTCTGGCATCTAAAGAGGCTTCCGGTACAGGTAACATGAAGTTCATGCTGAACGGTGCGGTAACTCTTGGTACTATGGATGGTGCAAACGTAGAGATCAGTGATCTGGTTGGCGAGGATAACCTCTATATCTTCGGACAGTCCAGCGAGCAGGTTATCCAGCACTATGAGAAGGCAGATTACAATTCAAAAGCTATCTATGAAGGCAATGCAGATATTAAGAAATATGTGGATTTCATTGTCAGCGATCAGGTGCTTGCACTTGGACATGAAGAGAACTTAAGAAGACTTCACAATGAGCTTGTGAACAAAGACTGGTTTATGACTCTTCTTGACCTGGAAGACTATATTAAGGTTAAGAACCAGGCTCTGGCAGATTATACAGACAGAGAGAAATGGGCTAAGAAGATGCTTGTGAACATTGCAAAGGCTGGCTTCTTCTCATCTGACAGAACCATTGAGCAGTACAATGAGGATATCTGGCATCTCACAAAATAAATTTCAGGTAAGATAAATTACAGGCAGGATAAGTAATTTACAGGCAATATAGATTAATTGCAGGCAGGACCTGTACAGAAATAAAAAGGACAGAACTGTATCGTGTAGGACGGCAGTTCTGTTTTTTATGTAATAGGAAATTACTCCGTAATGTTCCTATTACATAAAAACGCTCCGCGAGGATGCGACTACGGGATATTGCCTGTGGACAGCAATTGAACAGCAATTGAAACATCAATTGAACAGTTATATTTTGGCCTTATTTTTTCTTGCGTAAAGAACAGGAATAGTCTATACTGTAACACAACAGGCAGTGTGGGACGGATGAGATCCATATTGCTATCGATAATGTAATATGAAGAGAAAGAGGACAGATTATGAACCTTACAACAGTTAAAGAGATTTACAGAAACAGAGATAAATATCTGGATCAGGAGATCGCAGTAGGCGGCTGGGTACGCAGCGTGCGTGATTCCAAAACATTCGGATTTATTGTTCTCCATGATGGTACCTATTTTGAAACACTGCAGGTAGTTTACCATGACAATATGGAGAATTTTGCACAGATCAGCAAGCTGAACGTAGGTGCAGCTATTATTGTAAAAGGTACTCTGGTAGCTACTCCCCAGGCAAAGCAGCCTTTTGAGATCCAGGCTTCTGAGATCACACTGGAAGGAGCATCTGCACCGGATTATCCTCTTCAGAAGAAACGCCATAGCCTTGAGTATTTAAGAACCATGACCCATCTGCGTCCACGTACCAATACCTTCCAGGCTGTATTTCGTGTACGTTCCCTTTGCGCATATGCGATCCATAAGTTTTTCCAGGAGAGAGGTTTTGTGTATGTGCATACACCACTGATCACAGGAAGTGACTGTGAGGGTGCAGGAGAGATGTTCCAGGTCACTACACTTGACCTTGTAAATACACCTGTAGATGATCAGGGGAAGATCGATTACAGCAAGGACTTCTTCGGAAAAGAGACCAACCTTACTGTCAGCGGACAGCTGAACTGTGAGACTTTTGCACAGGCATTCCGCAATGTATATACCTTTGGACCTACCTTCCGTGCAGAGAATTCCAATACCACCCGCCATGCGGCAGAGTTCTGGATGATCGAGCCGGAGTGTGCATTTGCTGATCTTCAGGATGATATGGATCTGGCAGAGGCTATGCTGAAGTATGTGATCAATTTTGTGTTGGAGAATGCACCGGAGGAGATGAACTTCTTCAATTCTTTTGTTGATAAGGGGCTTCTGGACAGACTGAACCATGTGGTTAATTCTGAGTTTGGCCGTGTGACCTATACAGAGGCTGTAGAGCTTCTTGAGAAGAACAATGACAAATTCGATTACAAGGTATCCTGGGGATGTGACCTTCAGACAGAGCATGAGCGCTATCTGACAGAGCAGATTTTTAAGAAACCTATCTTTGTTACGGATTATCCAAAGGAGATCAAAGCCTTCTATATGAAGCAGAACCAGGATGGCAAGACAGTGGCAGCCATGGACTGTCTGGTACCGGGCATTGGCGAGATTATCGGAGGAAGCCAGAGAGAAGAGGATTATGACAAGCTGAAAGCCCGTATGGACGAGCTTGGCATGAAAGAATGTGACTATGACTTCTATCTGGACCTTCGTAAATATGGCACTACCCGTCATGCAGGCTTTGGCCTTGGCTTTGAAAGATGCGTGATGTATCTGACAGGAATGGGCAATATCCGTGACGTAATCCCATTCCCAAGAACTGTAAATAACTGTGACCTGTAAGATAAAGGCCCTGTCATAATTGCAGGGTGCATTTGCTGCATGCTTTGATCTTTGCAGTTATGTTTGATCTTTACAGATGTATTTTACCCTTACAGGTATAGCTTATCTATATAAGGAGCAGATCAGAATGAGATTTATTCATCTTGCAGATGTACATCTGGGAGCAGTACCTGACAGGGGATGCCCCTGGAGTGAAAAGCGGGAAGAAGAGATCTGGGAAACTTTCCGCCGGGTTATTACGGGTATCCGTGAAAATCCGGTGGATTTGTTATTTATAGCCGGAGATCTTTTTCACAGGCAGCCATTGCTGCGTGAACTAAAAGAAGTGAATCATCTGTTTTCTACCATTCCGGAGACACAGGTGTATCTGATGGCAGGAAATCACGATTATCTGAAGAAGGATTCTTTTTACAGAGATTTTCCATGGGCAGATAATGTGGTGTTTTTTAAAGATGAAAAGCTTACCTGCGTAAAAGACAAAAAATTGGATGTATATGTGTATGGTTTAAGCTATGAACACCAGGAGATCAGGACTCCTCTTTATGATGGAATCCGCCCAAAGGAAGGAGAGGGACTTCATATCCTTCTGGCTCATGGTGGGGATGCAGATCATATACCGGTGAATATAAACAGCTTATCTGCCGCTGGATTTGATTATGTGGCAATGGGGCATATTCATAGGCCGCAGATCCTTTTAAGGGACAGAGCAGCTTATGCAGGAGCTTTGGAGCCTATTGACAGAGGTGACCTGGGAGAACACGGATATATAGAGGGCAGGCTGGAGAATGGCAGGCTGCGCGTTTCCTTTGTACCTTTTGCATCCAGATCCTATCAGCAGCTTCTTCTCACTGTATCTCAGGAGTCGACCCAGATTTCTCTGGAAGAAGAGCTGAAGGATGAGATTTACAGAAGAGGCGGTCTGAATATTTATCGGGTGATCATCCAAGGAGAACGTCCGGCAGAGCTGCTGTTTATTCCGGAAAAGCTGAAACAATTCGGCAATGTTACAGAGGTCCTGGATGAATCCCGGCCTATGTATGATCTGGAAGCCTTGCAAAGACAGTACAGTGGTACCCTGATCGGGGATTATATTACGTATTTTCTGGAAAAAGACAGAAGCATTGTGGAAGATAAGGCTTTGTATTACGGTCTTCAGGCACTTCTACAGACAAGTGCAGTGTGATTAACTGGTGTTAGCAGAGAGGACAGGAATTGAATGATCTTCAAACGACTGACGATTAAGAATTTTGGAAAGATCCATGACAAGACTCTGGAGTTTTCCCAGGGGATCAACATACTTTACGGAGAAAATGAAAGTGGAAAAAGCACGGTCCATACCTTTGTAAGAAGTATGCTGTACGGGATCACAAGGCAGCGGGGACGGGCCTCCAGAAATGATATTTATACCAGGTACGAGCCGTGGGAGAATCCGGCACAGTACGGTGGGAGTCTGTGGTTTTCAACCGGAGGCGAAGATTATCGGCTCACTCGTAATTTTTATAAAGAGAACCAGAATGGGGAGCTACTTAATCTTCGTACCGGAGAGCTGACCGGTGTGGAGGATGGCCAAATGGAGCAGCTGCTGGGCGGTGTAAGCCAGGCTGTATATGACAATACAGTGTCTGTGGCGCAGCTGAAAAGCGTTACAGGTAAGGACCTGGCATCTGAGGTACAGAATTATATGGCCAGCTACCAGGGAACCGGGGACAGCTCTGTAGATCTGGGAAGAACGATGCAGATGCTGAAGATGTCCAGAAAAGGCTATCAGGTACAAAAGGACAAAAAAAGAAAAGAAGCAGAAAAAGAGCAGGAAAAGCTGAATGCTAAAATGGAATATCTGAATCGGGAACTGGAAGAATTGAAGGAGAGACAATCCCAGGTATCCAGGAAAGAAGAAAAGCTGCAGATCCGGTCTGGACAGGACAGCGGTCTTGACATGATCGAAGGGAAGATCCAGGTTCTTCGTAAACGGCGCCTGACACTTACTACAGCAGCCTTATTGGCTGTGGTCCTGGGCATTGTAGGACTTTTCAGCAGGTTTTCCGCAGCTGATCAGATCACCAGGCTGGGATGGGATTTCTGTATTCTGCTTGGGATAGGGATGATCCTGTATTATCTTGGGCGGCGGCGTATGCTGGATCGTGATCTGGCCAGCCAGAACAGATTGCGTACCAGGTGGCTCCAGCAGCAGGAGAAGCTGAAGTGGAATAAAGAATCCCTACAGGAATCTTTTGAAGAAAAAAGGGTGGATTTTGAAAATCTGCAGGAAGAATACAAGGATTATGAATCGGAGATCTGGATGCCGGTCAGTGAGGACATAGAGATCCAGGCGCTGAATCTTGCAATGGATACCATTGAGCAGATATCAGGCAATATACACCGGCAGGTAGGATACCGGCTGCGGCAGCGTACTTCCCAGATCTTGTGTGAGATCACAGATGGCAGGTATCAGGAAGTACTGATCGACCCGGATCTTCAGATCAGCGTAAATACCAGCGAGCGGATAATACCTGCCCAGAGATTAAGTAGAGGTACTATAGAACAGCTGTATTTTGCTCTTCGCATGGCAGCTTCTGAATTGCTTTGCGGTGGGGAAACCTTTCCTGTGATCCTGGATGATGTATTCGGGATGTATGATGAAGCCAGGCTGGCAGCAGTGCTTCACTGGCTTGAAAAAGAGCAAAAACAGGTGATCATCAGCACCTGCAATAAAAGAGAGGCTCAGATACTGGAAAGAGAAGGAATCCCGTATCGTTTGCAAAGCCTTTCAGAGGAATAAAATGGAATAAATAATCATTAAAAAAGATCTCCCGCATCCAGGAAGGATGCTGTGGAGATCTTTTGAGGTTAAGATCATTTTTAATAGTGATTTGTGTATTTTGATACTTGAATTATCATATTATTTGTACTGTGCCATGTAGTTGTTCACGCAGCGCTTGATCCTGTCTACTGGGTTCAGAAGGTGGCTTACAGAAAGATCATGGTTCAATGTATCAATGATCAATGCAATATATTTGCTCATGTCACAGGTGATATAATATGGCTTCTCAAGAAGCTTGGCAGGCTGATATACCAGGTTTGTAGTGAGAAGCTTGTCAAATACACCTGCCTGGTGGGCTTCATCAAATTTGTCAAGGCCATCTGTAAATAATCCGAAGGTAGAACAGATGTAGATCTTGCCAGCTCCTCTTTCTTTGAGAAGGGATGCAATCTTAAGCACTGTATCACCTGAGGAGATCATATCATCGATCAGGATCATATCCTTGCCTTCCAGCTTAGGACCAAGGAATTCATAAGCAGCTACCGGATGACGTCCATCTACAAATTTGGAATAATCCAGACGCTTGTAGTACATACCCATATCAACACCCAGGATATTGGCAAGGTAAATGGCGCGGCTCATGCTGCCTTCGTCAGGGCTGATAATGGCAAAGTGATCATTATCAAGGTGAAGTCCTTCTTCGTTGTGAAGAAGAGCCTTAATGAACTGATAAGAAGGCTGCACTGTTTCAAAGCCGTGAAGCGGTGTGGCATTCTGGATACGTGCATCATGAGCATCAAAAGTGATGATATTCTCTACCCCCATACTGATCAGCTCGTGAAGTGCGCTGGCGCAGTCAAGGGACTCTCTGCCTATACGCTTGCTCTGACGGCCTTCATAAAGATAAGGCATGATCACATTCACTCTTCGTGCCTTGCCGCCGATGGCGCCGATCACACGCTTCAGATCCTGGAAATGATCGTCTGGGGACATCAGGTTGGTGTAATTGCCGATAGGGTAGCTCATGCTGTAATTACATACATCTACTAAAATATAAACATCATCACCACGGACAGATTCCGAGATCACGCATTTGCCTTCACCAGAACCAAATCTGGGTGTCTGTACCTGGATCGTATAGGAATCTCTCTGGTATCCTTCAAAAGAAAATGAATCTATCTCCGGGTGTGTACGCTCATTACGCCACTTAACAAGCCATTCGTCTACTTTCTCGCCTAAGGGGCGACAGCTGTCTGTGGGGATCAGTCCAAGCCTTCCAACCGGAACGGTTGATAATTCCTTTGTGGATCTTTGTGCCATGTTCTATTTTCCTCCTAAATAGTTTTTCTTCATCCGGATGTCTTCTCCTGTAAGCTTCAGGATAATATAGTTATTGCAGATACGGGAAAAGGTCCGTTCAGAGTAAACATTCTGTATTTCACCCAACTCCAGATTGGTGGAGATGATGGTGGATCTGTGTCTCATAATACGCTCATTGACGCACAAAAACAACTGGGAAGACACAAAACTGTTGGTAAGCTCTGTTCCCAGGTCATCAATGATCAGCAGATCGCAGTCGTACACCAGATCGTTGTCTTTGCCTGTGCTGTCGCCGGAAAAGGTATTCCGTGCCAGCATATCAAACAGGTCAAATGCAGAAAAATATAAAACGCTGTGGGAGCTTTCAAGAAGATCATGGGCGATACAGTGGGAAAGAAAAGTCTTCCCAACGCCTGTGTTGCCATAGATCAGCAGGCTGCGGGGATCCTGGTCAAAGGATGAAACGAAATCCCTGGCAGTCTGGTATGCACGCTGTGCGGCTTCCAGTGCGGACAATCCAGTGGACGCATCTATTGTAGCAGAATAATAGTCAAAAGAAAAGTGGTCAAAGTTTTCTTTTTTGAGAATTTCATTTAAATTGGACTGAGTATACAAAAGCTGTATCTCCGCCCTGTGGAAACAGGAGCATTTCTTGCTGCCGATATAGCCGGTATCCTGACAATGAGAACAGGTGTAATGCATCTCAAGATAGTCGGAAGGGTAGCCATTCAGGGCAAGCAAAGCTTCACGCTCCTGGGCAAGCAGGGATATGGCAGCCTTCAGATCCTCCAGGCTGCGATCCAGACCGCTGATCATGGAGCGGGCTTTGGCTGCGCTTAAGGAAGCTACTTCGCTGTCAATCTCACGAAGCCTGGGAATCCGGTCATAAGCTTCCTGCCTGTGCTCCTCCAGCAGACGGCGGTTCTCAGCCTGCTTGCGGCTGTATTCTCTCATAATGGTATCATATTGAAAATTCTGTAAAGGCATAAACGATCAATCTCCTCTGTTAGTGAGGCTGTTGGGAGTAGGGATTCTGGCGCTCCAGAAGCTGCTTCTCAAGTTCTTTGAAATCATAATTCCGTTGTTGGAAGTTATTGAAGCGATTAGGGGACTTAGGTGTCTGGGAACGGCCCCGGCTGTTGTCCTGGCTGCGCTTCTGGTGCTGGACATCCAGGGCATGTACTGCCTCTGGGGTAAGGGCACCCTTTTTGAACCATCCGGTAAGGATCTTGTGTGCGTACTGGAAGCTGGGCTGTCCGGTCTGCATAATGGTGCGGCTGCAGGCTTCCTGGATCATGTCCATGGAAAATCCGTAATCCTTCAGCCATGTATCCATCATAACGATCTCTGAATCCACAGGGTTGCGATTGGTGATCCCCATAGCTTTCAGGATGGTGAAATAGTCTCTGCCATAGCGGGAGGTGGAATCCTTGGCCATCTCCACGGTAGTGATCCCTTCCTTAGACCAGGCCATGGCAACTGTCTCAATATAACGCATGCTCTTATGGCCGCGGCCTACACAATACTGGATCAGGAAATCAATAAGATCCACGGACATCTTCAGTTCATCGTAGAAGAAAAGAATCTTACGGGTATCGGTGGGGGTAAGAGTCTTGCCAAGGTATTGCTCACATATGTAGATCAGCTGTGCTACATCCTCGTTCTCCTTAAGCTCCTTGATTCGGGCTGGGGTGAGAGCAGAGGCAGATCTGGACGGTGCAGTATCCGGCTGTGGCGTGGAGACAGTGGCTGCAGATACCATCTGCGAAATAGGAGCAGTGGCTGCCAGTGCAGACTGTGGAACAGAGACAGTGGCTGCAGATACCGTCTGCGAAATAGGAGCAGTGGCTGCCAGTGCAGACTGTGGAACAGAGACTGTAGCTGTCAGCTCCATCTGTGTATCCGGGGAAGGCTCTGTCAGGGTAATACCTGTCAGCTCTCCGGAAGGATCAGTCTCAAGGATCAAAAGTCCTTCATTACTCCAGTACTTCAGGGCACGGCTGATATCCCCCTCTGTACAGTTCAGACGATCTGCCAGAAGAGGCAGACAAACAGAAGCGGAAGGATCGGCAAGAAGCCGCAGCAGGTAAATATAAACTTTTACAAATTCGCCGCCGGCTCCCGGCATATACTGATCAATAAATATATTGGAAAGTATCGTCACCTGTGAGGATGAAAGAGCCCGGAGATGGATGGTGTTCATGGACTGTTACACTCCTTTTCTGAAAGTGGATTTATTATAACACAACTTTTTTTAAAAGAGAATACCGGGGTTAAACACCAGTAATCATCCACATTTAAATGTGGATAATGTGGATAGTGTGGAAAGAAGGTTGCCAATAAGATTATGGGAAACCGGAAAAGGTTAGAAAATGTTGGAATAAGGCATTTTATAGGAGGAACTGTTGTCGAATTATGTCAAACAGATTATACACATAAGAATCCACACCTTTATGGGAGAAAAAATGTGCATAATTCTGTGGATAATGTGGATAAGCACGGAAAAACAGCAAAAATACTGAGGTTTTTAATTGTGGATAACTTTTTCTTTATGTGGAAAACAGGGGACGAAATGTGTATAAATAAAAAAAGAACATTCATATAGTTTTCTGTAAATTCTCTCTGGATTAGAGGAAAAACAAAAAGCAAGAATGCCTCGGCATTCTTGCTGCGAGGTGCGCGTCATGCAATTGCATGACATACTTCTCCTGCGCACCTCTGCAATCCTGCCGGAGACTATATCAGCTGGGAGATAACTCCCAGCTGATATATAAATGTTCTGAAAGACATAATTATTTACCAAGTAGCTGTTCGCCGATACGTACTACATCTCCGGCTCCCATGGTGATCAGCAGATCGCCAGAAGCACAGTGGGAAAGAATGTAATTCTCGATTTCGTCAAAAGATGGGAAGTATTCACATGGAGTTCCAAGTGCCTGGATCCTTTCCTGAAGGTCAGCAGAAGAGATGCCGATGGTGTTGGTCTCTCTTGCTGCGTAAATATCAGCCAGGATCACATGATCAGCCAGGGTCAAAGCCTGTGCAAACTCAGGAAGCAGTGCTTTAGTACGGGTATATGTATGTGGCTGGAATACACACCAGATTTTCTTGTGAGGATAATTAGCTGCTGCTGTAAGGGTGGCACGGATCTCTGTAGGATGATGAGCATAATCATCTACAATGTGGATCCCGCCCACTTCTCCCTTAAATTGGAAACGGCGGTCTGTACCGGTGAAGCTTCCAAGTCCTTTGACAATGGTATCATCAGGGATCTGGAGCAGCTGAGCCAGTACAATAGCTGCCAGTGCATTGGATACATTGTGGATCCCCGGAACCTTCAGGTAAAAGCTGCCTGCCTTTTTACCATTTCTTAAAACGGTAAAGGAGGCATGTCCATATTTGTCATAGGTAATATCAGTGGCCTGGTAATCAGCCATATTCTGAACGCCATAGGTGATCACATTACATGGAAGGTCTTTGATGATGTCTTCATAATGAGGTGTGTCTACATTGATGATCAAGGTGCCATCTGCAGGGAGAAGCTGTGCAAAGCGTCGGAAAGAATGACGGATGTCCTCAATATCTTTGAAAAAGTCCAGATGATCGGCATCCATATTCAGGATCACGCTGATTTTTGGAAAAAAGCTGAGAAAGCTGTTGGTATATTCGCAGGCCTCGGTTACAAAGGTCTCAGACTGTCCCACACGGATATTGCCTCCGATGGAAGGAAGAATACCGCCTACGCTGATGGTAGGGTCGCAGGCTCCTTCCAGAAGGATCTGGGAAATCATGGAAGTGGTTGTGGTCTTGCCATGAGTACCGGAAATAGCGATGGGTGTCTGGTAATTGCGCATGATCTGCCCCAAAAGCTGGGCACGGGTAAGCATAGGGATCCCCTTTGCCTTAGCTGCTGCAAATTCAGGATTATCCGGGTGGATCGCTGCTGTATATACCACAATCTCTACATCATCCTGGATGTTGGAGGCACGCTGTCCGTAAAAGATACGTGCTCCCTTTTGGGCAAGGGCATCGGTAAGAGGGCTTTCTTTGGCATCAGAGCCGGAAACAATGAAATCTTCCTGAAGCAGGATCTGAGCCAATCCACTCATACTGATACCGCCAATCCCGATAAAGTGGATATGAAGCGGTTTGTGGAAGTCTATCTGATACATAATAAAAATCTCCTTAATGAAAAATATAAATTTGCTATAGTATACCTCTTTTAAGAAAAAATGAAAAGTATTTCTTTGAATAACAGGTTTTTAAAAAAAAATCAGGTGTTTTTTTAAGATGCAATCCATGAAAATGTAAAATAAGGTCGAAATATATAAAAAATAGACAAAATACACAAAAAACAGAGGAAAAAAGGAAAAAAATAGTATACAATAGATATAAAAAATAAAATAATTGGACAAAAAAATTGTAAAATATGTTCACGAAATGGATAAAGTATGATATAATAAGAAAACCATAAACTTACAGCAAGAGGTGATTACATGATTAAGAAAGAAATGATTGCCATGCTCCTGGCCGGAGGTCAAGGAAGCAGACTTGGAGTTCTGACGGAGAAAGTTGCCAAACCGGCCGTGTCTTTCGGCGGGAAGTACCGTATCATAGATTTCCCATTGAGCAACTGTATTAATTCAGGGATTGATACAGTTGGCGTGCTGACCCAGTATCAGCCGCTGCGTCTTAATACACATATTGGGATTGGTATTCCCTGGGATCTGGATCGTAATGAAGGCGGTGTGACAGTCCTTCCTCCTTACGAGCGGAGCAGCAGCAGCGAGTGGTACACAGGTACAGCCAATGCAATCTTTCAGAATATGGATTATATGGAGCAGTACAATCCTGACTATGTTCTGATCCTTTCCGGAGATCACATTTACAAGATGGATTATGAGGTGATGCTGGATTTCCATAAGGCTAATAAGGCAGATGTTACCATTGCATGTATGCCGGTACCTATGGAAGAGGCAAGCAGATTTGGGATCATGGTCACTGATGAGACAAGCCGTATTACAGAGTTTGAGGAGAAGCCAGAGCATCCAAGCAGCAATCTGGCCTCTATGGGCATTTACATATTCAGCTGGCCGGCCCTTAAGGAAGCTCTTTATACACTTAAGGATCAGCAGAGCTGTGATTTTGGAAAGCATATCCTTCCTTATTGTAAGGAAAAGGGAGAGCGGCTTTTTGCATATGAATATAATGGCTACTGGAAGGATGTAGGTACACTGGGTTCCTATTGGGAAGCCAATATGGAGCTGATCGACATTATTCCGGAGTTTAATCTTTACGAAGAGTTCTGGAAGATTTATACCAAAGGGGATATTATCCCACCGGCATATATTTCCGGGGACGCTGTTCTTGACCGGTGTCTGATCGGTGAGGGAGCTGAGATCTATGGAGAAGTCCATAATTCAGTGATCGGTCCCAATGTAGTGATTGGCAAGGGTTCTGTGATCCGTAACTCTATTATCATGAGGAATACCGTGATCGGAGAAGGGGTAGTGATGGATAAGTCCATTGTTGCCGAGGATGTTACCATTGGAGACCATGTGACCCTTGGTTGTGGCGAAGAGGCTGAGAATGTATTGAAGCCGGCTGTATATGCATTTGGCATTGCTACCATAGGAGAGCGTAGTGTGATCCCGCCTGATGTAAAGATCGGGAAGAACACAGCTGTTTCCGGTATTACTACAGCAAAGGATTATCCGGGAGGCATCCTGGAAAGTGGACAGGTGATCGCAGCAAAGGATGGTGACAAGGCATGAGAGCAATCGGTATTATTTTAGCTGGCGGCAATAACAACCGCATGAGGGAATTATCTGACAAGAGGGCGATCGCAGCAATGCCCATTGCAGGCAGCTATCGCAGCATAGATTTTGCACTTAGTAATATGGCCAATTCCCATATACAGAAGGTAGCTATACTGACACAGTACAATGCACGCTCCCTGAATGAGCACTTAAGCTCTTCCAAATGGTGGGATTTTGGCAGGAAACAAGGAGGACTTTACGTATTTACACCCACGATCACCAAGGACAACAGCTTCTGGTACCAGGGTACAGCAGATGCTATCTACCAGAATCTTACCTTCCTGAAGAACAGCCATGAGCCATATGTGGTGATCGCATCCGGCGATGGTATTTACAAGCTGGATTACAACAAGGTCCTGGAATACCATATTGCAAAGAGAGCGGATATCACGGTTGTATGTACTACATGTCCGGATCCGTCAGAGGTGGAGCGTTTTGGTGTGCTCCGTATGAATGAAGACTGCAGGATCGAAGAATTTGAAGAGAAGCCAATGGTATCTTCTTATAATACGGTTTCTACCGGTATTTATGTGATCCGCAGAAGGCAGCTGATCGAACTGATCGAGAAGGCTGCACAGGAAGGCAGGAATGATTTTGTACAGGATATCCTGATCCGCTACAAGAATCTGAAAAGGATCTACGGATATAAGATCGATACATACTGGAGCAATATTTCCACTGTGGAGTCTTATTACAAGACCAACATGGATTTCCTAAGGCCTGAGATCCGTAATTATTTCTTTAAGCAGGAGCCGTCTGTTAAGACAAAGATCGATGATCTGCCGCCTGCCAAATATAATCCGGGAGCCAGCGTGAAGAACAGTCTGATAGCCAGCGGATGTATCATCAACGGTGTTGTGGAGAATTCCGTTCTGTTTAAAGATGTATTCGTAGGGAACAATTGTGTGATCAAGAATTCAGTGATCTTGAATGATGTGTATCTGGGGGATAATACGCACATTGAGAACTGCATTGTTGAGAGCAGGGATACCATTCGGGCAAATTCTTACTATTGCGGAGAAGGCGAAGTTAAGATCGTTGTAGAAAAAAATGAGAGATATGTGCTGTAAATCCTGAAAGAATCTTATATCCATGGGATATAAATGTGTAACTGTCTGACAGGCCATATGCTTTATCATAGCTGTGGGAGGCTGGACGGTTATGCAACAGTCAGAGTACAGATCATATATATTGTATGGGAAAACGAAAGGGGCAGCAAAAATGAACATTACAGATGTACGCGTGAGAAAAGTAGCAAAAGAGGGCAAGATGAAAGCAGTTGTATCGATTACCATTGATGATGAATTCGTAGTTCATGATATCAAGGTGATCGAAGGTGAGAAGGGGCTGTTTATCGCAATGCCAAGTCGGAAAGCTACAGACGGAGAATACAGGGACATTGCACATCCTATTAATTCTGCAACCCGCGACCGTATCCAGAGAATCATCCTGGACAAGTATGATGAAGTAATGGCTGCAGAGCCAGAGGAGGCTATGGAAGCCTAAGGAGATCTGATTACTTTATTCTGTAATATGAAATGATTTCATAACAGATAACTGGTGAATTACAGGCCGGATGCCATATATCATAAAGGTATATGGCATCCGTTTTTTTCTTTGCACTGGTAGCAGCATACTGGAAATATTACACAATTGTTACAGAAATAAAATAAAACTATTGATTTTGTGATAAAATATGTTATACTGATGCTACAATTGATTACGAGGTGTTAGTATATGAGAAATAAAAAGCTTATTCCGGTGCTTCTTGCAGGGATCCTTACTTTGACAACAGGCACAGGTGTTTATGCAGCAGATATTGACGAACAGATTGCAGACATGCAGTCCCAGAAGGCACAGGCACAGGCCGGACTTGCCCAGGCACAGGGAAATATCAGCAGCCTTGAGAGCAAGCGTCAGGAACTGGAAAGCTATCTGGCACAGCTGAACAGCCAGTATGAAGAATTAACAGACAGCGTTTCACAGCTAAGCATCCAGGCTGCCCAGAAGGAAGATGAGCTTCAGAATATGAAGCTGGAGCTGGCCAAGGCACAGCAGCAGTCCCAGCAGCAGTACGAAGCTATGAAGAAACGTATCGTATATATGTATGAGAATGGTGGGACTACCATGCTGGAGCTTTTATTATCTTCCAGTGATCTTACCCAGTTTATGAACCGTGCAGAGAATATTTCCCAGTTGTCCAAGTATGACCGAGATATGTTGAAGAAATATGAGGATCTTCAGGCAAGCATCCAGGAGCAGGAAGAGAACCTTGAGAAGGAAGCTGCTTCTGTGAATCAGCTTCTTGCAGAAAGCGCATCTAAGAAGCAGGAGGTTCAGGCTTTAGTATCCAGCACCAATGACAGCATTGCTTCTTATATCAGCCAGATCAGTGCCAGCCAGGCAGAGGCAGCTGCTCTTTCCGCACAGATTTCCAGTGCTGAGAACAGTATTTATAGTCTGACGCAGCAGGCAGCAGCCCAGCAGAGCCAGTCTCAGGAAGAGGATACATATACGGAGAACTCTTCTACAGGATCCGGTGATTCTTACGATGACTACAGTGATGAGAGCGAGAGTGTAGAGTCCTCCGGCGGCGATTCTTATCAGGAATCTTCCTCTTATGAAGGAGAGTCACAGGGCAGTGATTCAGAAAGTTCTTCCAGCCAGGAAAGTTCTTCCTCCCAGGAAAGCTCCGGTTCCGGACAGGGAACCTATCTTGGTAACTTTACATTGACTGCATATTGCAACTGTGCACAGTGTTGCGGCACAGCAGGCAATCTGACTGCCAGCGGTACAGTTCCTTCAGCAGGGCGTACAGTGGCGATGGCAGGTGTGCCTTTTGGAACACAACTCCTGATCAATGGCAATGTGTATACAGTGGAGGATCTGGGAACTCCTTATGGACATGTGGACATTTTCTTTGGAAGCCATTCTGAAGCATTAAGCTTTGGCTTGCAGCATGCAGATGTGTATCAATTAAATTAAGTGATGTTCACTGTAAACCTAAAAGCAATCTGATTGTAAACTGAATACGAACGCAATTGTAAACCTTGTATAAAAAAATGGTTGACATTCCTCTTGGTGTGTGATAGATTTTCAATGTACAAAATTTGTAACTGCTCAGCAGATAGCATCCCGTAAGGGCTTTGAACAGTTACCAAAATCTATTCATTCATCAGGAGGATTTTTTTATGAGCTCAGTTGCAGCTACCAAAACAAAAACTTACGATCTGGCTTATATTGCTATTTTTGCGGTAGTAATGGCAGTATGTTCCTGGATTTCCATACCAATGACTGTACCATTTACCCTGCAGACCTTTGGCGTATTTATGGCAGTTGGGGTTCTGGGAGGCAAAAGAGGAACCCTTGCTGTTCTTGTATACATTTTACTAGGCGTAGTAGGTGTACCGGTATTTGCAGGATTTTCAGGCGGTATCGGGGTCCTGTTAAACACTACCGGAGGTTATATCGTTGGATTCCTTTTTTCAGCACTGGTAATGTGGGGCATTGAAAAAGTATTGGGAAAAAAACCTGTTGTACAGATCATTTCCATGGTGATCGGACTGCTGGTATGCTATGCACTGGGAACCATCTGGTTTATGGTGGTATATGCGCAGACAACCGGTGCCGTAGGACTGGGAACCGTTCTTAGCTGGTGTGTGATTCCGTTTATTGTTCCGGATCTGGTTAAGATCGCATTGGCATTTGTTCTTTCCAGAAAGGTTCGGAAATATGTGCCAATGCAGTAGTAAGGAAAAGCCTGTGGCATTACGTCCTCATCATGGGATGTGTCTTGCCTATTTTGTGGGAAAAGGCTACAGTGATGGCTTTACCATACATATGGAAGAAATGCTTGAAAAATTTCTTGCAGGTGCCAGCGTACAGCTGACTCTGCAGGAGGATGAGATCTGCAGAGCATGTCCCAATAATCTGGAACAGGGCTGCGAAGCAGGCAGGAAAGTGCAAAGATTTGACCGCAGCGTGCTTGCTTACTGCGGATTTGAAGAAGGACAGCAGCTTCCTTTCAGGGAGTTTGTGGAAAAAGTGCAGGATAAAATCCTTGCACCTGGAAAAAGAACAGAGATATGCGGGGACTGTCAATGGGGCAGTATCTGCGATCAGGTGAAAAGCCGGTGGGAATGATTTCCTGCCGGTTTTTTATGTTCTGTAATAGTAGACTTGATTCTTTATTCGTTATAATGTTTTCGTTATTTTGTTGGATTTGATGCTATAAAAATTGATTATAATCACGATATTTGGCATTTACAGTTTCGGAATGGTGAATCTTAATTGACAATAATTTCTCAGAATAGTAAAATTAACATATAAAACTGAGGAAGAAAGGGCAGTATCAGACCTGTTTCATGGGGGAAACAGGCGAGGGATGATATTAAAAAGGAGCATAAGTGTATGAAAAATAACCATTGGAGATCTTTTAAAAAAGGGATGTCCTGGTTTTTGACGTTTGCAATCGCAATAGGAAGCCAGGGCACTGGGTTGTCTGCAGCTACGCTGGATTATGGGCAAGATTACCAGGTGTCTGTAAACAGTGACGTGGAGGATACCACCCAGGTGGAAGACATTTCTGCATCAGGCAGCAATGCAGATACCTTCAATGCCGGGCAGATTCCTGCATCAGACAGCGAGGGAGATACCACCCAGGTGGAAGATATTTCTATACCGGACAGAGAGGAAGATCCGGCCCAGGTGGAAGATATTTCTACATCAGGCAGCGAGGGAGATATTTCTCGGGTGGAAGATAGTTCTGCACAGGACAGTGAAGGGAATACGTCTCAGATCGAAGACGTTTTTACTGATGGAGATGGTGTGCTTGTTGATAATCATGAAGAGACAGCAGATACCACTTTTCTGGATGCTCCTGCAGATGTAAAGGAAGGCACCATTCAGTATCAGATCGAGGAAGCAAGGAAGGCAGGATCTACAACACTTACCATAAGCCTTGACGACAGCTTTCCGGCTACAGTAGAAGAGAATCTTCTGATCCCCCGGGGGATGGAGATTGTACTGGATCTGAATGGCCATACCCTGACTGTGGATAAGTCTTCAGCAGAGGCTGGCAAGGATACCAATAATATTACAGTATATGGGCAGCTTACCCTGAAGAACGGCAGCTTATCCGGCAGTGCATCTTCTGCTGGCAACGAGAATACAAGAGGTGTATTTGTATGCTATGGCGGTCGTCTGATCCTTGGAGAAGGGTCACAGATCACCGGCTATTCTGCATCAGGCCGAGGCGGTGGCGTGTATGTAAGTGATGGCGCCGGATTATCTATGAATGGCGGCAGGATCCATGACAACTGTTCCGGTATCAGCGGTGGCGGTGTATGGATCTATCGCACAAGTAATCTTTCCTATGAAAATGGCACCATTACCGGGAATAAGGCTGCACTGAATGGAGGCGGTGTGTACATCCAGAAGGATGACAGTGAGACTATCACCTGGGGCAGTGGTATTGCCATCACAGAGAATCATGCGGACCACAACGGGGGCGGTCTTTACATCCACAGTGTATCGGATGTGGGAAATGAATTGATCTTTGACGGCCTGACTATTTCCCAAAATACAGCCGGTGTCAGCGGCGGTGGTGTTCAGATTCAGGAGCCGGTTCATTTCACCATGGCATCCGGAGCAGTATCTTATAATCAGGCAGTGACCCATGGCGGTGGTCTGTACCTGAACAGTACGGATAAGAAACCAGCCCAGGTCAGTCTTACCGGAGGTACCATTCAGGGAAATACACTGACAGATGATGTTTTTAATTATTATGAATCGGAAACTCACCTGGGTGGCGGTATGTGGATCAGCAATTATGCAAATGTAGTTCTTTCAGGAGTACAGATCCTGGACAATGAAACCGTCGGCACCGGTGGCGGTATTGCCATGGGGAATTATTGTCAGGTGCAGATCCGGGAGGGAACCCTGGTTCATGGCAATAAATCCTGGTATCATGGTGGCGGTATTTATGGTATCTACACAAATGTTGAGATGACCGGTGGTGAGATTTCTGATAACCGGGCAACAGGTGGATCAACGCCACATGGTGGAGGTTTTTTCTTAAATGCAGGCAAGCTGATCGCCAGTGGCGGCAACATCTGCAGGAATTTTGCCGGAGCATATGGCGGCGGTGGTTTTATCACAACGACGATCCTTTCCGGAGATGTAACGGTTACTGACAATAAGGCAAATTCACATGGCGGCGGTATCTTTGGAAGTGTTACCATGTCAGACCGGGCCAGGATTCAAGGAAATACATCCGGTTACGGTGGAGGTGTTAATGGTACTCTTGTTATGAACGGAGGATTCGTCTGTGGAAATACAGTCAGTGGCTGGAATGGAGGCGGCGGTGCTGCCGGAACAGTAACCTTAAATGAAGGAGAGATCTCCGGTAATCATTCTGCCGGAGTAGGCGGCGGTGTACGAGGCACTCTGTACATGAATGGGGGAGTGATCAAAGACAATACTGCTGATGGCGGTGGAGGTGCTTTATATGGTGCCGGTACTCTCTCCAGTGGAGAGATCACCAACAACCAGTCAGCCAGTACAGGAGGATGTGCATATCTTGCTGAAAATGGCAGAAATCTGACCATCACAGGAGATGTACAGATCCATAATAATCGTGCTGTCCATGGAGGCGCAGTCAGCCTGGTAGGAGGTACTGTCCAGATCAGTGGCGGTGTGATCAGTGAGAATCAGGCAAATCGGCTTGGCGGCGGTGTTTATGTATGGACATCCAATGCTTTAAATCCGAAGATCACAATAGAGAAGGAAGCGGTGATTTCTGATAATCAGGCGCCAGGTACCGGTACTGCTCCTGGCGGGCAGGATCTGTATGTGGCAGCCACCCTGACGGTGAATAATGGCAGCAATCCTGTTTATTATACCCCTGTGGTCAGCCTGCCCTCAGCCGATCAGATGACTTCTGCCACCGGTACCTCTGGAATCGCCTGGTACGATGAGGCTGACGATACAAGGAATACAACAGGCCTTCAGCTGGATACAACTAATCGGACAAAAATATATCAGTATACCTTCCTTTATTCTGATCCGGAAGTAAAGACAGTAGCCCGTCTGGATGATTCCAAGGAGTATGCTACTGTTCAGGCTGCTGTTGATGCTGCTGGAGATGGACAGCTTCACAGGATCACCCTTTTAAAAGAGGATCAGGAGTCTGTACAGATCCCTAAGGGAACCAGCATCTGCTTTGACCTGAATGGAAATACCATTCGGGGAAGCGGGAAGACGAATACTCCTGTGTTTACGGTAAAGGGAGAAATGACCCTGGAAGACAGCAGTGAAGACCAGACAGGATACATTATCGGTGGCACACCAGCTGCGGATGGCAGAGGAGGGTGCTTTTATCTGGAGCACGGCAGTCTGGTTATGAATGGCGGCACCATTGGTCCAAGTGCCAGCGGCAGTGGCATTTATGTAAAGCACAAGGACAGCTCCTTTGTGATGAATGGAGGCAGGATCACGAAGAATAAAGCATCTGCCGTTTCTGTTTGGCAAGGATCATTTCGGATGACTGGAGGAGAGATCACCGGGAACAATGCTGACCATGGAGGCGGTATCTATGCCTGGGGCAGTGCCAACATCAATATTGAGGGAGGAAATATCACCGGGAACACAGCCGCTTGCGGCGGAGGTATCCGTATACGGGATCATGCAGTCTGTCATATCTCCGGCGGCGAAATATCCGGCAATGCAACCTCCAATGCCAGTTCAAGCTGGGGCGGTGGTGGGATTGCTGTATCATGGGCCAACTTATATGTAACAGGAGGAACCATCACAGACAATACCACAAGCGGCCTGGGGGGCGGTATCCGTGCAGACGAAGGAAGCACTGTCTCAGTAACCGGCGGGATCATATACGGCAACCAATGGACATTTGGAAAAAGTGATCTGTATGCAACGAAAGGGGTTAATCTTACCCTGTTGTCTGCTTCAGTTATGAAGCCGGAAGCTTACAATTGTTGGTATGATTGTGAAAATGATCAGGTATATACAGCAGAGATAGGAGCTGCCAGCCTGGAACAGCCTTGCAACCTTTATGCATGGTACAAGGAGGAGTTGACCTCAAGTGATGCAGCTCAGATCCTAGATGAAAGCGGCCAGGAGCACAATTTCTCATCTGTCCAGGAGGCTGTTCAAGCAGCTGCAGATGGACAAAGGATTTATCTTCTTAAGGATTGTGATGAAAGTGTCCAGATCGGAAAGGACAAGAATGTGATCCTGGACCTAAACGGATATACATTATGCTCTTCACAGGAAAATGTGCTTGATGTTAGAGGAAAGCTGGAAGTAGACAGTACCACAGCGAACATCCATACCAATCCGGATCAGGGCGGCAGGATCCAGCCGGCAGAAGGTGTTGCCGGCAACAGAGGCGTTTTTGTAAGAGAAGGAGGAGCCTTTACCTTAAAGGGCGGCGTGATCACAGGCTTTTCCGGTGTAAAATATGGCGGCGGCATTTATGCAGACCAGGATACTTCCGTTACCATCAGCGGGGGAGAGATCACAGGAAACCAGGCTGTTTATGGCGGCGGTATAGCATGTTACAGTATCCGTTCCAATACCCCCTCTTCCTTTACCATGACTGGCGGAAAGATCTGGAATAATCAGTCTGAAAAAGATGGCGGCGGAGTGTATATGGGAAGGCCCTTTAACCTTGCCAACCAGATCCAGATATCAGGCGGTGAGATCTGTGAGAATACAGCAGGTGGTCATGGCGGCGGTGTAAGCGCTGACTTTACACAAGGATCAAATACAGCCTCCCAGATCCTGATTTCCGGAGGAAAGATCCATCATAATACAGCGGCTACGGATGGAGCCGGTGTTTATATACAAAATTGCAAAACAGTTGTGATCGGACCAGATCTGGAAGTTTCCTATAATAAAGGGGCTGGGTCCGGAGGAGGGATCCGTGCTGTTCGAGTAACAGAATTAACCGTAGAGAATATTGACGCCCATCATAATCAGGCAAAAAGCGGCGGAGGTCTGTCCTTAAGTGCAGGAGAGCTTCTGATAAAGGACTGCAAGATCCATCATAACAGTACAAGACAATATGGCGTCTATAGCTACAGTGGAGGTGCAGGTTTTAACAGCACCAAAAAGTTGGAAATCCAAAAAGGAGAATTTTATTCTAATGGAGCCTACAATGGTGGCGGCATGAGTGTTAGCACAAATGCCGGTGGTCAGGCTGTGATCGGGAAGGATGTATGGATCCATGATAATAAGGCAACCGAAGGCGGAGGCTTGCGGATTGACTCAGTAGGAAAGCTTACTGTAAATGGGCTGATTGAAAATAACAGTGCATCCACCGGCGGTGGGATCAGAGTAGCCAGTAACTCTTCTGAAATTCACTTTGCAGATGTGACTGTACAGAACAACAAAGCCACTGGCAGTGGCGGAGGCATTTACCTGAATGATGGGAATCCGTCCAAGGTTTATCTGGAGGATCCTGCAAGGATCCTGGGCAATACAGCCAGCAGTGGCGGTGGTATTGGCACTCGGCTGTCACAGATGATCCTGTCCGGTGGTGTGATCGCAGACAATAAGGCTTCTTATTTAGGTGGTGGTGTCTATCTGGATGGTCACAGAACCTGGGGGACACATCAGGTACAGATCACTGGAGATGTGCAGATCATCAATAACCAGGCATTGAATGGCGGCGGTGTTGGATGTTCTGAAAACACGGTTGTTACCATGGACGGAGGCAGGATCTGTAATAACAAGGCAACCTATGGTGGCGGTGTATGGGTTTCTGCAGTGAAGGGAGGATTTATACTAAAGACGCCAGAAGAAGCCGGAAGCACAGCCAAGCTGTATGGGAACCAGGCCGGTTACGGCAGGGATGTTTGCGGAAATTATGATAAATCCTATAAGAATTCTAAAGTCCAGCTGTTTGCAGCAGCCCATATGTTTGGGGCTGATGAGGATAAAGATGGCAGCTGCTGGTACAATGAAACAAAAAACACATCCATAACAGATCCTATTGATTATGATCCGGTAACAACACCCTGTTATCTCACCCTTCAGTATGCTTCTAAGGTGCCTGTGGCAAAGATAAAGAATGAAGCTGGTACCTATGATGCATACACATCTCTTCAGCAAGCTGTAAATGCTGTAAAAGAAGGAAAGTACAAGGATGTGGCACCTGAGATTTTCCTGATCAAGGATATTAATGAAAGTATTCAGGTTCCAGGCGACGTAAGTGCAGTGCTGAACCTGAACGGACACAAGCTGCAGGGCACAGATACTGCTATCACCTGTTCCGGTGATCTGCGGATTCTGGATGAAAAGACCGAAGGACTGGATCCGGGAGAAGAGACTGGAACCATTTCAGGAAGCACAGATAATCTGGGCGGCGGTATTCTGGTATTATCCGGCGGCTGTGTGACTATGGAGAGCGGACAGATCAGCATGTGCTCAGCACCTACAAGACAAAGCGATCGTGGCGGTGCAGGCGTGGCTGTCAGCGGCGGTACTTTTATCCTGGATCACACAGCTTCTATCAATGAATGTGTTGCTGCCTTTGGAGCTGCGGTTCATGTAGGAAGCGGAAGCAGTCTTTTTGAAATGAGAGGCGGAACCATCTGCAACAATACGGCGAAAATTATATACAATTCCGGAAGCGGTATTATTTACAGTACAGGCGGTACTGTGCGGATCAGCGGAGGAAGGATCGCAGACAATGTTGTAGGCGACTGGGGAACTATTTACCTGGCCAGTGGAAAATGCGTATTGGAAGGCGGAGAGATCACCGGAAATCAGGCAAGATACGGCGGCGGATTTTATATAGGAGGTGCTGCCAGTGTTTGGATGAGTAATACTCAGATTTCCGACAACCAGGCTACAGTCAATGGTGGTGCCATTTATAATGAAGGCCAGCTGCATATTTTAGATGGCACCAAGATCGCCGGAAACCAGGCAGTGTATGGCGGCGCCATTTATCAGACCAGGGGAACCATTAAAATGGCAGGCGGCACTGTCACCGGCAATCAGGCGGAGAAGGGCGGCGGCCTTGCACAGAATCCCCAGGTAGGAAATGCAGGCAGCTTTGTTCTGTCAGGAGGACTGCTGTGTGAAAACCAATCCACAGTTGATGGAACCGGAAATGATATTTTTTCCCTTTATGAGGGAACCGGAAACTACGAAAATGTAAGTGTAAGCCAGAAGCCATCTGTAACTCTGATCCAGGCAGCAGCCATGACAGAGGATAACGGAAAAGCCACAAAGTATAATGCCTGGAGAAATGATGCCTACCAGGGAAATCAGCTGGAAGGTACAGATGTAACCAATGGTTACTATATTACCGGCGGTGTGGATCAGAGCAATAACCTGAAGCTGACGGCTGTTACATATAAGGAAGCAGAAGTAAAAGGCCCGGATAGTACAGTACAGGTTAAGTCTATTGGGGTAAAGACCACCAAGAATGAAGACGGTACTTCTGACGGTGGCGGTGTTTTTGATACAGAATGTGCAGGAGATGAAAAGACAGCCCAGCAGCTTCTGGATGAAGGGGACAGCCAG
Source organism: Blautia ammoniilytica (assembly GCF_025566965.1). Taxonomy (NCBI): domain Bacteria; kingdom Bacillati; phylum Bacillota; class Clostridia; order Lachnospirales; family Lachnospiraceae; genus Blautia; species Blautia ammoniilytica. The sequence goes on from NZ_JAOQJL010000021.1 coordinate 48,200, forward strand.
ACCTATGAATCCCAGGAGGAAATCACAGAGGGTGAAACCCAGGAGCAGATGGCTCAGCGTCATCACTATCTGTATAATGGCGATATTCTGAAGATGATCTGCCATGACGGCAAGTGGTATGAGAGGGATCAGGCAGTTATGTGGAGTCCGGGAAATGACAGCTCTTATACCAATGGGATCGTGAGAAGCTTTGATACTGTAAAATATAATCTTCGTTTTACTTTGGAGGATATCGGGAAAGACGAAGAAGATGAAGGGAATCAGGAAGGAACTCCCTCTGTAACAGATGACACCTTACAGCTGTGGGTGGAAATGAAGCTTCCAGTGGACAGCAGCCTTGCTTCATTCTCTGAAATGAATATGAAATACCATCATATTTATGAGCAGAAGCAGGCAGATGGCAGCTATGCCCAGTATTTAAGAGGCTACTGGGAGCTGGAAGAAAATAAAGGGGGAACGGTTTACCGTACCCTGGCCATCAGTGTGAAGGGCATGAACAACGGAGACCTGCTTAAGCCTTCCTTTACCGCATGGGTAGGTGGAAATGAGGAGGATGAACAGAATCCAAAATCCTGCAGCTCCAAAACACTGACCGTATCAGCGGCACCAAGATACAACATACTCCTTAAGCGAAACTCCCAGCTTGCTTATACCAGCTACTTTGATATGGAAAGCGGTGAGGAGACAACAGAGGAAGAAGTAAAGAAGATCCAGGATGCAGGCGGGGATACTTCCCACATCGTCTATGGCACCATGCTTGGATACGGTATTACCCTGCAGATGTACAATAATAAGACCAATAAGGGAATACGAGGGCTTCAGGCACCTACCGGGGACATCCAGTTTGACATAAGCTTTGGCGGAGAACTGGTGATGAACGGCTCCTCACTAGGAGAGAACGCAGCCCCTTATGCATGGGCTTACAAGGCTAATGAAACCGGAGAGACAGGAAACAGCTTTACAGATGCACAAAAGACGGTCAATGTAGACTGGAATGATGAAGATGATTACAATAAGACCACCACTTATGGCTGGGATGCGGCTCCCTATAATACAGGGAACAGCGCTATCGGCTGCTACAGCGGCGGCTTCTGGAAGGGAGCGTTAAAGCAGAGAAATGAAACAGGCGATAAGCACCTCACCCTTCATTTTACAGTCAGCAATTACTCGGTAGCGTCCTCCAGCCCTTCGGCTACAGCCAATGGTTCCTGGGACAACCAGGTAGGACGAAGCGGATATGTGAACTCCTTCTCTGCAGGATATGTGCAGGTACTGTATCCTTTTGACAAGAAAGTGGCTGCAGGACAGAGCGGCTATCTGGAGGTCAATATGGAGTGTGCTGCTTCTGATCTGAATATCAGCAGCGTAACAGGGCTTACTCCTGAGTCAACGGAAAATGGCCTGGATGCAATGGAAAGCTTCTTTGGAAAAGACTATAAGAACCATGCAGTCCATGAGATGAATTATCTGGATAATTATCTGAACCACAGCACAGGCCTTTATATATATGCAGAAGGTGGAAACGGCGACCATCTGTCGAAGACGAATTACTTCAGCAAGGAGACTGGCACGGATCTGATCAGCACTTCGGAAGGCACAGGCTCCACCCCGCTGGGAAGTCAGGTATACATTGATGCAGATGTATCTTTTTCCAGCCGGGAATATTATACAGATGATGTGAAGGATCCCCATTATATCCCACCGGATAAGTTTGACCCACAGGTGGACAATCTGCTGGAATACAATTATCTTACCGGAGTGAATCTTCTTCAGAAGTTTGATTCAGATGCCTATACGCCTGTTTGTGAAGAAAAGATCATTGACAGACAGGTGAACCATGGCACAGGAAATAGCTGGACCTGGGTAGGGAAAAGTGCAGGAACCAACAGCACCAATGCTTTTCTGGTAGGCACTTCGGAGTCGGCAACCACCTGGTCATCCTCAGGAAACCTGAAAACAAAAAGCTTTAAGCTGACCGTACTATACGGTGCGAAGCCGGACGGGACCAACTGGACGAAGACAGAAACAGCAGATGGCGGGGAAGCAGAGATGGATGCTTACACAGAGGAGAAGCTGATCTACTTTACTTCACTGGACGAACTGAAAGCCTACTTTGCAGCCAAAGGAAACCCGGACGGCAGATGCGTGGCACTTTTGTACGAGGTGCGGGACTGCTGTATCCGTACAGGCAGAAGCCTGTACATTAGAAGCAGGATGCAGATAACAAAGGATTTTGCCAAGACAGGCGGAACCTACTGTACCACCAACGATGTAAGAGGATGGACCACATATCGTCCAACCTATAAGCGATACTATAATGATGGGAAACAGGATGCCATCCTGTTTTTGGCAACCTGGCGAAGCAGACAGTATGGCACGGCAGATGGTATCGTTGCATACGGAAATGGAGACACAGGCGGTCCACTTCCGGATGGGTATGTAAATACCCTGATGGAAAGCCAGGATCCGGTAATGAAATATACAAAACAAAGATGTGACTTTCCTTTTAACGGATATAAGAAAACAGAATACCAAAACGGTGTTAAGAAAAACGGAACCCATGTGATGGGGTGGATGGCAGGAAATACGCTGCTTCTGTATACCCTGGTCAGTGAGATCGGCGTTAAGAATACAGACCTGATCAAAGGCTCCAACCGGGAAAAGACCTATTATAATGTGTCCGACGGTGAACGTACAGCAAACTTCATGGTAATGCCAAGGCTGCAGATCTCCAGTGCTACAAAGGACCATGAACTGGTAGCAAACGGCAGTCAGGCAACGGATGTTGTGATCACCATGACCATTCCAAAAGATCTCCATTACAATAAGGGCAGCCTGCAGTTTGACTATTCGGCTCCTGGAAACCAGTGTAAATACAAAGCCGGCGATCTGGCATGGGATGTAAAGCAGACGGATAACCCGGATGGGACTACCACATTGACCCTCTGTTCAACGGTAAGTGATATCAACAAAGGACTTCCTTACATCCGGTATAATTGCACTATCGGAAAGAAGGGAGCAGATGAGAATGAGGATGTAAAGGACAACCAGCAGCTTACTACAAAGGTACAGATCCATACCACCTATGAAGAAATCCACCGTATTACCGGACAGGCCAATAGTGCAGAGCAGACCATCATTGCAACAAGGACAAACGATGATGCGATCTATAAGGAAACTGGCCGGGACCTGATAGAGATCGGGGATGACCTGATCTATTACCTGAATTACAGCAACCATACAGAAAACCTGAATCCCATTCAGCTGTGTGATATCCTTCCTGCCAATGGAGACGGAAGAGACAGCAGCTTCCATGGTGGATACCGGGTAAAAGAAATCTATTTGGACTTTACCAGGGAGGCGGACAGGCAGGCATTCCTGGAGAACGGTGCAGGACAGCTGAAGTACAGGAAGGGCGGGATCAGTGCAAAGGATCTTACCCAGGATGAAAGAACTTTGATATTAAATACCATTGACAACGGTAAGTGGTTTGATCTGGCTTCTTCTTATGAACCATCTGAATATACAGAAAATGGTTTAACAATGTACAGGCTGACCTGCAGGGCAGGCGCAGACGGACGATGGGCCAAAGGGGAAGAACTGATCCATTATGCAGATGGCAATGGTACAATTGATGCGATTTACGGATTTGTTCCTCAAGTAAGTGAAAAAGGAAATTTCCGGATGGGACTGGTCTTTACACCGTTTACGAAGGACAATGCAACACTGCTGAAGATCGGAAGTGTAACCCAGCGGGGCGGCGATGTATATAACAACAGCTTCTTCTACAGAAGCGGCGGCCTTACCAGCCAGGCGCCTACTGTATCCAGTTCAGTGGAAGGAACCCGTACTGCAAAGCGTAAGATCGCAGGCCTTGTATGGCTGGATCAGGATCAGAACGGGAATTACCGTCCTGCCATCAATGGCTACAGCACTACTGACCGGCTGCTTTCCAAGGTGGATGTATATCTTTATCAGGAAAGCGAGCCATCTTCTTCCAAGATCACCAAGAATCCGGATGGAAGCTTCAGTCAGGTGATTGGCGGCAAAACACGGACTATGAGCGCCACCACTGTGGATGGCAAGACCTTATATCCGGCTGTGGATGTGATGGGCAACCTTCTGGACAAGGTGGTTACCGGAAGCGACGGGGCATACGCTTTTGAGAATCTGGCTGAGGGCAGCTACTACATAGTGCTTCAGGACGAGGGTGATGATTATGCAGTTACAGGAGGAACCAGGGTTCTTCCCTTTGAAAGACTGAGTATCACACCAGAAAGAGAGGATGCAAAGAAGACCCTGGCCCAGCCGGGAAGGGATACAGATAAAGCCCTTCCGGAATACCAGGGCGCAGACACCGCAGATCAGGGTGCAGCAGCTATGAAGCGTACCGTGATCGCCAATAATGGCAGCGGCATTACCCTTCCTGGACTTAACAGCATGGTGTCCTGGGAGTATGTGACCAATCATTGGGACTGCGGTCTGTATTATCTGGATCTTTCCATAGAAAAGAAATGGGCGCAGACCACCAGCATCCCGGATCAGGCATCCGTCCTGTTTGAAATAACAGGCTCCACCGGAACCGGGGAAGATGCAGTAAGCTACCTGGCTGCCACTTACACTGCCACGATTGCATCCGGCAAGGTAACCGCACAGGCAGAGGGAATGGCAAGGCCTTACAGCAAGACAGAGGGAGCACCACTGCAGATTCCTACAGCAGTGGCAGCATCCCAGGATAAAGGAAACAAGACCATGCGCTGGCTGATCCAGAACCAGCCGATGCAGGCAGAAGGCGCAAATGGAGTGATCCATTACGACTTTAAAGAGACAGCAAAGGATGGGGAAGGCAATTCTCTTCCCGGCTTTGTAATGACCCGCAGATCGGATAGTACAGCAGAGGATCAGACCAGAAGGTTTGCTGTATGGAACACCCAGATCAATTATGAGATCTGTCTGGGCAAGAAAGGCAGTGAAGGGGAGCCTCTTTCCAATGCAGTATTTACCTTGTATAAAGATAAGAACTGCAGGGTGCCTGCCGGCATCACTATGAAGACGGACCAGCAGGGAAATGGCACCATCACAGGTCTGGAGGCAGGCACAGGGGCTGTGTATTATATAAAAGAAACAAAAGCCCCCAGCGGATATTTCCTGAATAAAGGAATCCTGAAGCTGACCATTGCTTATAAAGACAAGACAAAATATTATGATCCAACCATTTCTCTGGAGAGGATCACAGACGAAACAACAGGAGATCCACTGGATCCGGTTGCTGATCTGGATAAAATGTCCATTTCGTGCACGGTAGATGACAGTGAAAAAGACCCGGATTCACTGGTACCTGAGGTACCTTTGAAATATAGTATTTCCTTTGAACTTACAGATTCCTGCATTTATTCGCTGCCTAAGACAGGCGGACGGGGCATCTGGTGGGAAATGCTTTTTGGAACAGGAATGATGCTTACAGCAGTGTATCTGTATAGCAAAAAAAGGAGGAATTTAATATGAAAAAGATGTGGAAAAAGGTAATGACGATCATCCTGGCCCTGGTAATGACCCTGGGGCTGGGCACAAGTGTGCAGGCAGCTGCCCTGAACAGTGGGGAAAATACCAATAGCACTAATGTGACTATCACAGGTCTGCCGGCAGACAAGACGGTTACATTTGCAACCTATCAGGTGATCAAAACCAATTTTAATGCGGCTGCCAATGAACTGACTTATCAGCTGACAGACTGGGCAAAGGCTGTCCTTGCAACTGGAGGCAAGACAGAAGATGCTGTAATTGAAGACATCAGTAAACTGATTACAACTGGTACAATCGCCACAGAGCAGGATAACATTGTTAATCAGCTGGCAGCAGCAGCTTCCAAAACTGCATACAGCGCACTCTGGACTGTAAGCAGTGACAAGACAACGGCAACAGCAAATCTGCCCATTGGATCTTATCTGGTAATGGCATCCTGTACAGATATGACATTCCTGAACATGTTGGTAAGTGTGAATGCAAAGGCCAATACTACAGATCCAAACGGCTGGATACTGGAAGGAGAGGGCGCTGTGCTGAAAGGCAATCCGTTAAGCGTTGATAAAAAGATCACAGGAAAGAAAGGCACTGCTTTACAGACACCTATTGATGAAACAACTGCGGCCATCGGTGATACTCTCTCTTACACAGTTACTGCTGATGTGCCTCATTATCCGGCAAATGCAATCCATACCAAATTTAAAGTAAAGGATACTCCTACGAATCTGGAGATTAAGCAAAATACAGTGAAGGTGTATGGTGTGAAAGCAAATGGAACAGAAACCGATCTTACAGGTCAGTTTACTCCTGCGCTGGATAACAAAGGTGTACTTACCGTTGATATGTCTGGGAAATATCTGACACTGTTCTGCGCAAATGGAACTTATCCATATGCAACAGTAAAAATAACTTATGATGCAGTTCTTATGGAATCTGCAAGTATAGCAACGGGAAACACCAATAAACCGGCACTGATTTACGGAACGGATCCTTACACAGACAGTGACGCAAGTGATGAAGAAATCCCAGGAGATGGCAAGCAGAAGGTATATACATATGGTCTGAACCTGACCAAAAAGAATAGTGATAACGATGTTCTTTCCAACGCAGTGTTCAGTGTGAAGCGTGGTGATACAAAGCTGAAATTTATTGAAGATGCAAATGAAAAAGGCACTTATACACTGGCAAAGGATCAGGGGGCTGCCGGGGCTACTGATCAGCTGACAACCAATGATCAGGGTACCTTCAACATCAAAGGTCTGGATGCAAATGTTGAGTATGTTCTTGAAGAGACAAAAGCACCTTCCGGATACTTCCGTAATCATGGATCTGTAGCATTTACCATCACTCCTGCGGCAGATACAGAAGGCAAGCTGACTGGCGCTATCAAGTCTGTAACTGCAAAGGATGAAAAGGGTACAGCACTGGACAATGCAGGTGCCTGGACCTGTGGTATCGATCAGAATAAAACCGCTTATGTTGCAGTTACCCTGAAGGATACAAAGATCCCGTTCCTGCCGGCAACCGGTGGCATGGGTACAGTGATCTTCACCATCGTAGGTGATGCGCTGATGATTCTTGCCATTGTGCTGTTCATCCGGTCAAGAAAGGGACGCAAAGAAGATAAATGAAGAAAAAATGGGGCAATATTCTGATCTTTGCCATATTCCTTGTAGGTCTTATTACTGTTTTCTATCCTTCCATCAGTAATTTCTGGAACCAGCATCTGGAAAAAAAGCTGATGAACAATTATGAAACAGTTGTACAGCAGCTGGAACAACAGGACCTTACAAAGGAAATGGAGGCTGCAAGGGCATACAATGAGGCGCATAAGGATAACCGGGTGCCGGATGCCTTTGCAGAAGGAGAAGTAAAAGAGGATGCAGAATATGAAAACCTTTTGAATGTGGACCAGGATGGAGTAATGGCCATCCTGGAGATTCCCTGTATCAATGTAAAGCTGCCTGTGTTTCACGGTACAAGGGATGAGGATCTGCAAAAAGGTGCAGGGCATCTGATCGGTTCCTCTCTTCCGGTAGGCGGGAAAGGCAGCCATTGTGTGATCGCGGCCCACCGGGGGCTTCCGTCAGCGGCTTTGTTTACAGATCTGAATCTGGTGAGAAAGGGCGATCTTTTCTTTATCCAGGTGTTGGGTGAGACACTGGCCTACAAGGTAGACCAGATAAAGGTTGTAGAACCGGAAGAAACAGAAAGCCTTCAGGTAGTAAAGGACAAGGATTATGTTACGCTTGTGACCTGCACCCCTTATGGAGTGAATACCCAAAGGCTTCTGGTACGGGGAGTCCGTACAGAATATACGCCGGATCTGCCATCTGAAAACAGGGAAACAAGAAAGTCCCTGGCCACCAATTATGTACTGGCAGCGGTGATCAGCCTGCTTCTTGTGCTTGTAGCTGCAGTGCTTTTGTGGCGCATAGGGAATAAAAAGAAAAAGCAAGGGAAAAACAAAGAGAAAAGCTGAAAATAAAAAAACATCTTCGGGATACGAATTGTCCCGGGGGTGTTTTTTTTGAAAAAAGCTAAGAAAAGTGTAATATTATTGGAATAGTATCTTGTATTAGCAGGCATACCATGGTAAAATATAAAAAATTACTTTTTGGGTAATAAAAATAAGAGAGGTGCACGAAATAGTAATTCTATATCATGATAAAAAGACCGAAAAAATTTGTAAAGATATAAAAAAAGCTAAGCAAGAATTACCTGCGATTGTAGCAGAAAAACTTCATGCACTCATAAATTTGCTTGAAAGTGCAGAAAATCTTTGTGATATATCAGAAATACAGATATATCATTTACATCCGCTTCATGGAGATAAAGAAGGAATGCATGCGTTAGATGTGGCTGGACGAAGATCTGGTTATCGTCTGGTTATTATACCACTGGATGCGGATGGGAAAGAATGGAAAGAGAAAGATATAAATGTTATTTATAAAGCAACAGAAATAATTATTGCATGGGAGGTGTCAAATCATTATGAATAAAGTGGAATATCAGGCGCTGATCGCATTTCATCCTGGTTATTATGTGAAAGATTATATCGAAGAGCAAGGGATTACGCAGGAAGAAATGGCAAAACGTCTTCAAACCACACCAAAGTATGTGAGCGATTTGGTAAATGGAAGAACTCCATTATCCGACGAAATGGCATTAAGACTATCGATCGTATGTGGAACATCTGTGAAAATGTGGCTAAATCTGAATCAGAATTATATTGAAAAAAAACTGGAAATCGAAAGACAAAGAAAAATAGATGAAGAGTGTAATCTGATCCGACAGATAGAATATAAATTCTGGATGGAATTAGGGGTAGTGAAGTCTACGCGAAGTGCAGAAGAAAAGGTTCAGGAGCTTCAAAGATATTTAAAAGTTTCTTCACTTAAAGTTCTTGGTCAGAGAGACTTTCTTGTACAATATAAGACCAGTGTATCTGAGGTGACAGATGTTAATGTAATAAATGCAAATGCGTGGGTGCAGACTGCGATCAATATGGGAATGCAAATGGAAAGCGCTCCTTTTAACAAGAACAGACTTACAGAAGCGATTCCACAGATCAGAAAGATGACAGTACAGGAGCCAAAGGTTTTTTGTCCACAGTTAAAGGAGCTTCTGGCAGAGTGTGGGGTAGCACTCGTTCTGCTTCCAAATCTTAAAAATTGCGGGATAGATGGAGCTGTCAAGTGGCTGGGAAAAGATAAGGTTATTTTAGCCTTGAACGACAGAAGAAAATATGCGGATGTTTTCTGGTTTGCATTGTTTCACGAGTTAGGTCATGTTTTACAACAGAGGATCAAGGTGCTTCTGGTAAGTGAAAAAAACAGAAACGATCTTGAAGCAGGTGAGTTGATTCAACGACTGGAGAGGGAAGCAAATACCTTTTCGCAAAATATATTAATCCCTGAAATGGATTATAAAGAATTTATAGAACAGAATCCCAAAGGTTTTACAGAAGAAGTGATTCAATGTTTCGCTGAAAAAATCAATATCTTGCCAGGGATTGTGGTTGGAAGGCTGCAACAGGATCATTTGCTGTCATATCATACAGTGCTGAACAAGATGAAAATCAAATATATGATTGGGTAAAGTTGATCTTTTGATTTTGATGTGTTTATAATTCTTTTCTGACTTTTGTGTATGGATGTGTTAACATGTAGAAATATCACCAAATATAAAAGAAAACTTGTTTCTATGCAAATAGTGCATACATGGTTATATAAGACAGAAGTAATTCTGGATACAATGAAATTCTAAAATTTATATGAGAAAGATAGAATGGGAGGTACTTGAGATGAAAAAACATATTGTATGCTTTGGGGATTCTAACACACACGGCTATTTTCCGGTAGAAGGAGGTCTGGGCAGATTTAATGAAAATGAACGCTGGACCTGCCTGCTTCAGAAGCACCTGGGGGAGGATTACCTGGTGATCGAGGAAGGATTAAGCGGCAGGACCACCAGCTTTGAGGATCCTTTGGAAGAGGGGCTTTGCGGACTGACACATATGTATACCTGTCTGATGACTCATGAACCGGTCAGTCTTCTGATCATTATGCTGGGAACCAATGATGCTAAGGAACGGTTCGGGTCAAATGCGGCATGCATTGCACTTGGCATGAAACGTCTGATCCAGAAAGCCCAGTCTGTAAAGGACTGCTGGGCAGATGGAAAGCCTAATATCCTGCTTATCACGCCTCAGAATATGGACGCACGTTATATTGACAGTCCATTTACCGCCTCCATGGGCAGAGGATGTGCCGAAAAGACTCAGGCGTTGGCAGCAGAATACAAAGCTGTGGCAGAACTAACCGGCTGTGAATACCTGGATGCCAATCAGATTGCCACAGATGGACCGAATACAATTGATTATATGCATCTTACTAAGAAAGATCATAGTCTGATGGCAGAGGCAATCTCAAAGAAAATCTTGGAGATAGGGATTTGACTAAGAAAGATCATTGCTTAATGGCAGAAGCAATTTCAAAGAAAATCCCAGAGATAGTGATTTGACTGTAGTAAAAAAGTTGAATAACTGCGCGTCACATTCTCGTTACTTCAGTGATGAGTTAGACGCGCAATTTTTGTAAAAAATATCCAGAACAAATGTTTGCTTAAAGAAATGCATATGGTATAATACAGACATGGAAAAAGATATATTTAATATAAATAAAAATCAACTTTCATATGGTAGAGGATACGTATATTCTCTGCAGTATCATCTGGTCTGGTGTACGAAATACAGGAAGAAAGTATTAAAAGACGGGATCGACCTGGAATGCAAAAAGATGCTGCAGGATCTGGCAGAAGAGTACCGGTTTCAGATCCTGGCAATGGAAGTCATGCCGGATCATATCCACATGCTTGTGGATTGTCGGCCGCAGTTTTATATTTCAGATATGATCAAGATCATGAAAGGGAATCTTGCGCGTCAGATGTTCCTTTTACATCCGGAACTGAAAAAAGAACTGTGGGGAGGACATTTGTGGAATCCGTCTTATTGTGCCGTTACAGTTAGTGACCGGAGCCGTGAGCAGGTATCTGCCTATATCGAAGGCCAGAAGGAAAAAGAAAAGAGAAAGCTCTGAGTACAGGGGTCATTCCAGAATCGTTTGTTTTTACGGGAAAGGTGGAAGAAGATGCGGACAATATCCAGCTATGGTGTGGAGATACGAAAACAGAATATCCCGGTCCGGCAAACAATGGAGGTCTATCGTCAGGCAGTCGGTTACCTGACAGAGATCTACGCACAGGTCTGGGAAGACCTGAGGAAGATCCCGGAGACAAAAAAGCGTTTTAATACCGCAGAGCATATGGTACACATGACGAAGAAAAACACAGCCCAGTTTGATTTTGATCTTCGTTTTCCGAAGATGCCGTCTTACCTCCGCAGGTCCGCGATCCAGCATGCGCTTGGAAGTGTATCTTCGTATGAGACCCGGCTGGGGCAGTGGAAAGAACAAGAGCCCGGAGTGCTGTCCGGAAGGCCGAAACTTACCTGCAAGAACCATGCCATGCCGGTCTTTTACCGGGATGTGATGTACCGCGAAGGAGCAGAAGGAAAAGATGAAGCATATCTGAAACTGTACGACGGGCATGACTGGAAATGGTTTCGTGTATATTTAAAACGTACCGATATGGAATATCTTCGCAGGAACTGGAAAGGAAAGAAGGCATCGGCCCCTACGTTGGAAAAGAGACACCGCCGGTATTTCCTGCGTTTTTCCTATACAGAAGAAGTAACACTGACGAAAACACCGGTAAAAGAACAGATCATCTGCAGTGTGGATCTGGGGATCAATACCGATGCGGTCTGTATTATCATGCGCTCAGACGGAACTGTCCTGGGTAGGAAGTTTATCGACTTTCCCAGTGAAAAAGACCGGATATACCGCATACTGGGACGGATCCGGAGATCCCAGAGGGAACATGGCTCAGCGCAGGCATGTGGAAGATGGGCGTATGCCAGACGTCTGAACACAGAACTTGCCAGGAAGATCGCCGGGGCAGTTACCGCTTATGCAGAAGAGAACCATGCGGATGTAATCGTATTTGAGTATCTGGAGATGAAAGGAAAGATATCAGGGAATAAGAAACAGAAGCTGCATCTGTGGAGAAAACGGGATATCCAGAAGCGCTGTGAGCATCAGGCACACAGGAAAGGGGTGCATGTATCCAGGACCTGTGCGTGGAATACCAGCCGTCTGGCATATGATGGGTCTGGGATAGTCCTGCGAGATGGAAAGAACCATAGTCTGTGTACCTTTTCAACAGGAAAAAGATATAACTGTGACCTGTCGGCTTCTTATAATATCGGGGCGAGATATTTTATCCGAGAACTTTTAAAACCCCTTCCGGCAACGGAAAGGTCTTTACTGGAGGCAAAAGTCCCTTCTGTAAAGCGTAGGACCTTATGTGTTTATGCTGACTTAAGAGAACTTCATCTGCAAATGGAGATCTTAAAAACAGCATAAACACAGGCAGATATACAGCGGATTACCTGTAATGTGGGAACCTGCCGTATCCGGCATGGAAAAAGCACATAACTGTGCAGACCTAAGTTACAGGCGTATCCGCCGATATTCAGTCTGACGCCTAAAGCGTCTGGAAGCACGTGACTTTAGCCATGTGAGGTTCACAAAAGATTGTAACCCTTAAGAGGCGAGAGTAAATATGGTTTATAGGAAATCTTGTGCTGTTACACTTTCTTGACATTTTCATGACTGTTCTAAGGATATTTTTACATTTGCCTGAGCTATACTTTAGCCATACCGAACAACCGGTAAATAAAAAATCAGGAGGAACTAAAATGATGAACAGATTATTCAAAAGAGGAATGGTAATAGCACTTGCAGCAGCAATGACTACATCCGCAGGTATTCCTGCCATGGCTGCCCAGAAGGAGACACTGGAGGAGACAGTGACTACATCAGAGGTAACACAAACAAATGTAGATTATGGTTCTCTCACTCAGAAGGAGATTGAAGAGTTTAACTCCATTTATGACCGACTTGACGCTATCGACAAAGAGGTAATGAAAGATGCAGATGGTCTTTCTGATGAAGATATCTATGCTAGATACGATCAGTATCAGGATGAAACCGATACCCTCATGGATCGCCTTGAGGAGCTTGATAAAAAAGCCGGGTGGATCGACAACGAGGAATATGAATATTCCGAGGATGAGTATAATGCTCTGTACGATACAGGCAAGCTCACCGCAGAGGAAGCAGAACAGCTTCAGAAAGCATATGAAAGAATCGAAGAAATTGATGCGGAAGTGTGGACGGACGATGATCTTTCAGACGATGAGATCGAAGCCCGCTATGTAAAGTATGATGACGAGATTACATCACTGAACGCACAGATTGAAACGCTTGAAAAGAAAGCGGGTTGGTATGAGGGATACTATGGAAATTTGAGCGAAGATGAAGTCAATTAGCTTAACAGTATTTACAATAAAATTGATGCAATCTATGACAATATTTATAACGGCTCTGATAACCTCTCTGAAGAGGAATTTGCTTCTCGCTATGCGAAGTATTCAGATGAGATTGATGCTTTGGAGGCACAGGCAATCGCTCTTGAAGCGAAAGCAGAGTGGAACTAAAATACAGATATACTGATTTTGAAAGATATAATATGGGGAATCTCACAGAATTTCTGAGGGACTCCCCTCATGTGGGATTAAAGATATGGCAAAAAAAATCTATTTGGCAGATGATGAACAGGATATACGAGAAATACTCACAGAATTTTTATCCAATGCCGGATATGAGGTAACAGCATACAAGAATGGTGATACACTCTTTTCTGCTTTTCAGGAGAAGCCCTGTGATCTTGTTATTCTTGATATTATGATGCCGGGTTCAGACGGTCTTTCCATATGTAAAAAGCTAAGGACAATATCATCAGTTCCTATTATTATTTTGACGGCAAAGGATTCAGAGTCTGACCATATGAAGGGATTTATGTATGGAGGGGATGACTATCTGATTAAGCCATTTTCGCCGTCACTTCTTGTTGTCCGGGTAAATGCGTTGTTCCGAAGAGTTGAAATGAATATACCGGTAAAGGCAGATATTTCCTTTGGTGATGTGTGTTTTTCATGGGAGAAGCATAATGCCATTGTGAAAGAGCATGATATTGGTCTGACTATGACAGAATTTTCGCTTCTGGGATGTCTTATGGAACATGGTGGAACGGCAATCCCCCGGAATGAAATTCTCGACAAAGTATGGGGAATAGATTCTACGGAGATAGAAACCAGAGTTGTCGATGAGACAGTAAGAAGAGTCAGGCAGAAAATGAAGACCGCAGGCAGCAAAGTTCGCATTAGTGCTGTCTGGGGCTATGGCTATAAACTGGAGGATTGTAATGAATAAGACACGTTATAAAATTGCCACACTTACAGGTTCCGCCGTTATGGCAGCCATGCTTTTGAGCCTGCTGATTCTGAACATAGTTTTTAATAAAAAAATAGAGCTGAGAGCTGAGAATGCAATTAAAAACGTTTTTACTTTGGATTCAGACGAATATTTGAATTACGAATCTGAAAATGATACGGGCTCTTTATATTATGCCTCACTTGTATATATGGGGGCAGATTCAGAAAACAGGGATGACATATATCAGATTCTGACACCCAAAGAGAAGAAACTTATTGACTGGTATGAAAAACACCCGTCTGATGAAATGCAAAGGGCAAAAATTAACGAAGCAACTTATTATATGAAAGCCAGAACAGAGTATTACGAAGACAGCAATGAGAGATTACTTGCTTATGTGGATGTTACCGGCGAACCAGAACTCGTAAAAGAAATCAGTTTTGGTGTTTTGCTGGATGCTTTTGTCATTGCCGCTCTCGGTGCTGCCATTGGATATTTTCTCGGGAAAAAACTTGAACAAAATGACAAAGCTCAGAAGACCTTTTTTGAAAATACATCTCACGAATTAAAAACCCCGCTTATGGCAATTTGCGGATATGCGGAGGAGATTGAAATGGGAGTCATTACCGATTATTCTCAAGCGGGCAGAATGATAGTGTCTCAGACGGAGCGTATGAGTAAACTTATTGAGGATATCCTGTATTTATCAAAAATGGAAAGCGGTACGGAACCATTAAAGTGTGAACCAATAGAAATGGCATCACTGGTTCAAGATATTTTGATGCCGCTTGAAGGAATTGTGAACAGGCGAAACCTTTCAGTATCGTTAGAACTGGACGAAGGATATGTCAACGGAGACCCGGAGAAGCTGGAACACGCTGTTGCTAACCTGATAACTAATTCCGTAAAATATGCGTGTAGTCAAATCGAAATATCGTGGAAAAATCAAGTCCTTTCCATCTGGAACGATGGAGGAGAACTTAGCACAGAGGATTTTTCCCATATGTTTGAACGTTTTCATACGGGACAAAACGGAAACAGCGGAATAGGGCTTGCCCTCTCAAAAGAAATCGTTGAAATGCACGGATGGAAACTTAGTGCGAAAAATGACAGGCATGGCATATGTTTATCAATGGTATGCCACAGTTAATTTAGGGACAATCAGGTTTACAGCTTCCAGTTTGTTGAGATGTTGCAAAATTTGGAATCAGGAGAGAATAAGAATGATTAACAATTTAATGTACATAGAATTAAAAATGGGATATTCTGATGATGATCCGGCATGGATTGGATATGTCAAAACTTCAAAAAGCAGAATAAAAATTTTTTAACATTTCTGCACATGCGTGCTAATATGATTATAGAAAAAGAGTGCTACCGATAGACGGTTAGTCCGATATATGTTTTGACAAAAATTGCCGCTTAGTTTACCAGACTAGGGCGGCTATTTTTGTGGTTTAGTATTATCCTTGCCAAAGGTATATCCAAGACCAAAGCAGGTTAAGCCGAAGCTCATTACTGCTATAAAATCAACAATACTCATGGCTTAGCCCTCCTTTCCAGTGGATTCTCTTTCGAGTTTCTATGTAATCAGAGGGTCACAGTCCCTCTGCTGAAGGACATTCCGCTTCCGGCTTTTACAGCATTACACATCAATGCCTTTTATGACATAAATAAACGGATCTATACGGATGCCATTCTTCAGTCTGCACATAAAAAAGATGAATTCCTTGCTTTTTGCCAGCTTGTAGACAGACATATCCCTCACCCGGATCAAAGAACTATTTTTGTTGGGGACAGAGGGTATTGCTCTTATAACAACATGGCTCACGTGATCGAAAAAGAACAGTATTTTGTTTTTCGTACAAAAGATATTACAAGCAAAGGGGTGATTGGGAACTTTGTTTTTCCGGATTCTGATACATTTGATATAACTGTTGACGTAACTCTTACGAGATCCCATCCCTGTAATAATTGTTTGCCGGAACATTTACGTATTCCGTCCTGGCTGTTTCCAGTATCTCACGGTATCTTTTTTTGAATTCAGATACCTTTACCGGATCCGGCTCCTGAAATGGTTGGCATTCGTTTCGGAAATGGATCATCTCCTGTACCAGTGAACGCATCTCTTTGTTCCAGGTGCGGTCTGGTTCATTATCCATGCTGTCTTTCAGGTAACGCAGCACATGGGCAAGGCATTCCTGGTGATCCTCTCCATAATTATAAAAGGTAATATCATGGCCATGGATCCCCTGGTACGAAAGCTGCCATCATAATTCACATCATCAATAATGCCATCTGGAAATGCAGCGTGTATGCGTTCCCCTGTCTGACTGTTATAATAAACATCAGCATGGTATTCTTTTACATCCAGTACCATTCGGATACTTACCAGTTGTTTTGTGATTGTTCTTGCCGTCTTTTTAAAAGTACAGTCTTCAAACACTTCTTTTGGTGGCGGAAGAAGGATTACCGGCTGTGTAGGCTCCTGCTTTTTTCGGCCATGCCCTTTATGTCCTGGCTGTCCACCGGGTTCTCGTCCTGTTTTTTCCCTACTGTTTGTAATCTTTTTCCGCCGGATGGCTTTTGAAGAAGGAATAGATGAATTTTCATAATCACGGTTGATCTGTGCATGAACACAGGGGAAAACAATCCCGTGGATGATGTGGGATTGTTTTAGGAAATTTGCTATGAAGAAAAGATTAAGCAATATAGATTTATAATTCGCGAAAAATACAAGGCCTTTTATGTAACCAAAGTGTACATGTTCCGAAAAAATGTATTGCTGTCACGTTAACGTGGTAGGGTATGTTTTTAATGCGGAGAAAGGAAAGGCCGTAATGAAAAAAGTAAATGAAGTAAGCAGACTAGCTGGTGTAAGTAGGAGAACACTTCAGTATTATGACGATGAGGGGGTGATTAAAGTGAAAAGAACGAAAAATAATTATCGTATGTATGATCAGATGGCATTAAGAAAATTATGGGAACTTATGATATATAAAGAAATGGGATGGGATTTAAAGTGTATCAAACAGATTTTACGAATGACCGAGGATAAGCGAGATAAGTGCATGTACTTAAAAATTCGGAAAAATAGAAATGAGATTCTAAAATTACAGCAACAAAACGAATTTATTATGTGGATAGTTGAAAATGGCATGCCGTCAATGCCAGAAGAAAGCAATGATAAAACTTATCTGGAGCAGATTAGTTTATTGAAAAATAGCGTTAGCTCAAGAAGTAATGGAAATTATATAAACAATATAGCTCAATTGAGAAAAAGGCTTGATGAAGCATATCAGCAGCTTCAGTTAGGACAATTTCGATATGCAATATATGACACGGAACAGGTAATGAAGGAGGCCATGAAAATGTTAATTAAATGGGAGAATGGTGAGGAATGGGATGAAGATAATTTGATGACACATATAAAAATATGCGAAAGAAGGAAAGAATTTGGAATGGAGTATGGAATGCTTCAGAAGCTTAACAAGGTAAGATGCATATGTGAATATGCCAAAGAAATTTCTGAGGCAGATAAGTTGTTGGATTATGATAAGGTACGGTTTGCAATTATGCAGATAAAAGATCTGCTGAATTATATTCAAAAGAAAATAATAGTATAAGAGTAATCGGAGCGTGCAGATCAGATAACAAAGAAAGAAAAAACACAGTTAAGCAGATTCACAGGCTGCTTAACTGTGTACATGATGATAAAAATAATTAAAGGATGGGATAGAAATCAAATAATGTATTTACATCGCAATTCAGTATCTGACAGCAGGCCAACAGAAAAGACACGTTATGTTGGCGAAACTTCCATTGATGATTTTGGTACTTATGAGGATCAATGCGCAGAAAAAGGATTTTCTGTTGATTATGAGAAGGGGGATAGATATTATACAGCAGATGATGCAGCTGGAAATAGTTTATCTCTGACTTATGTGGGAAATAATGTAATGACCATTGAACTTAATAAAGCCAGCGAAACACATGCTACTGATACAACAGATCAGGTAACTTCAGCACCTGAGCAAGCGTCAGATGTTACGATTGAAACTGAGCAAGAAACAGAAGCAGATAATTCGAATTCTCAGGATAGTGCAGAGCTGGTGGATGGAATTCATTCTGATTTTAAGCAGGCAATGGACAGCTATGAAGAATTTATGAACCAATATTGTGACTTTATGGATAAGTATGAAAAGTCCAATGGAGCAGATCCAACATTGGTAATTGAATATGCAGATTATGTAGCAAAGTATGCACAGGCAATGAAAGATTTTGAGGCATGGGAGAGTAAGAACTTAAATGCAACAGAAGCAGCATATTATCTGGATGTACAAACACGCATTAATCAAAAACTGGCAAAATTTATTCAGTAAAAATAGTATAGGTTTTATAAATCTCCTCCATATCAGCTTGGAAAATATGTTATACTCTATCATAAGAAAGAGGAATGACTGTCCTAATATCATGGACAGCCATTTTCTGTGACAGAATAAAGAAAGATGAGGATGAGGAGATATGAACCGATATACATATTACATCATGGAGACAGCGAAGAGACTGCTGGCGATACCAAGCCCAAGTGGATTTACCCACATGGCAGCAGACTTTGTGAAGCAAGAGCTGGAAGAAATGGGATATTCCCCGGAGCTTACCAATAAAGGCGCTGTCAGGGTGAATCTTGGAGGAAAAACAAAGGATAACAGCATTATGCTGGCAGCTCATATGGACACATTGGGAGCTATGGTTACAGAGATCAAAAGTAATGGAAGGCTGAAGCTGACTAATGTGGGAGGAATGAATGCGAATAATGCAGAAGCAGAGAACTGCAGAGTTTTTACAAGGAACGGAAGTCAATATGACGCAACATTTCAGCTGACGGACGCTTCTATCCATGTAAATGGTGAATACAGCGATACAAAGCGTACTTATGACACAATGGAGGCCATTTTGGATGAACTGGTACATTCCAAAGAGGATGTGGAAAAGCTGGGTGTAATGCCAGGGGATTTTGTATGTTTTGATCCTAGAACCAAAGTGACAGACAGTGGATTTATCAAGAGTCGCTTCCTAGATGATAAATTCAGTACAGCTATCCTTTTGGGGTTCGCAAAATATTTGAAGGAAGAGAATGTATTGCCGGAAAGAACGGTATATCTGCTGATTACGTCTTATGAAGAAGTAGGACATGGCGGATGCGCTTCCATTCCAGAGGATGTTACAGAGATGATTTCTGTAGATATGGGCTGCGTGGGAGAAGGGCTTGGCTGTGATGAGACTATGGTTTCCATCTGCGCTAAGGATAGTGTAGGACCTTATGATTATCAGGTGGTTACTGGCCTTGTTAATGCCGCAAAAGCCCATCAGATCAATTTTGCTGTTGATGTGTACCCACATTATGGGTCTGATGTAGATGCGGCTTTAAAGGCCGGCTACGATCTGAAACATGGCCTGATCGGACCGGGAGTATATGCGTCCCATGGATATGAGCGTTCCCACAGAAAAGGGGCTGAGAATACATTAAAGCTTCTTACCGCGTATTTATTGTAAAAGGCTATAAACCAATATAAAGATGCTGGATCTCTGGCATCATATCAATAAAAAAGTCCCCGGAGTAGTTTTCTGGTCTGATATATCGCTGACCAGAAAGTTGCTTCCGGGGATTTTTATAATATAATATTTATTTTATAATCTGATTCAGGATCAGTCGTCTTCCATTACTTCTTTTTTAGAAGATTCAAACTGATAATCATTGCCAGGAAGGATGGCGTTTAATGCAATACCAGCGATTGCTGCGAGAGCAAGTCCTGTCAGGGTGATGTGTGCACCTGCAACAGTAAAGGTAAGACCATTAGAGAAGCCAAGGCCGCAGACAAGGATCACTGCTGTGATCACCAGGTTACGTGATTTGGTCAGGTCCACCTTATTCTCTACCACATTACGAATACCCACTGCTGAGATCATTCCGTAAAGGATGAAGCTGATGCCACCGATGATAGCAGACGGAAGGGAGCCAATGAGCTCTGAAACCTTTGGAATAAAACTGAGGATCACTGCGTATATGGCTGCCAGACGGATGACCTTTGGATCATACACACGGCTGAGCGCAAGAACACTGGTATTCTCTCCGTAAGTAGTATTAGCAGGACCGCCTACAAAGCCTGCCAGGGCAGTTGCAAGACCGTCTCCAAGGAGTGTACGGTGAAGTCCTGGATCCTCGATGTAGTTGCGGTTTACAGTAGCAGAAATAGCTGAAATATCACCTACGTGTTCCATCATGGAAGCAATGGCAATCGGTGCCATAGCAAGGATTGAGGTCAGGTTAAATTTGCAAAGAAAGAATTTTGGTACACCTACAATAGGAGCAGATGCAACACCTGCAAAGCTGAGAATAGCACTTCCGTCTGCATTGGTCATTCCGCATGCATTCATGATCAGGGCAGCGATGTAAGAAACAATGATACCCATCAGAATAGGGATAATACGGAACATTCCAACACCCCAGATATTAAAGAAGATAATGGTGGCAAGTGCGATTAATGCAAGGATCCAGTTCTGGGATGCGTTGTTGATAGCAGAAGGAGTGAGGCTAAGTCCGATACAGATGATGATTGGTCCTGTAACAACCGGTGGAAGGTAACGCATAACACGTTTAACGCCGATCAGCTTGATGATCAGTGCAAGCACAAGGTAAAGAAGACCTGCAACAACTACGCCGCCACATGCATAAGGAAGCTTTTCACCATAGCTCATATTTTTGAAAATACCGGTATCAAGCTCTGCAACTGTGGAAAAGCCTCCTAGAAATGCAAAAGATGAGCCAAGAAAAGCAGGAACCTTCATCTTTGTAAGAACGTGGAATAAAAGAGTACCGAAGCCGGCACAGAAAAGTGTAACCTGAACAGTAAGTCCTTCTCCATGGAAGTAGTTATTCACCAGGATGGGTACCAGAATAGTGGCACCAAACATAGCGAACATGTGCTGAAGTCCCAGGATAAGCATCTGGGGGATACCAAGCTTTCTGGCATCGTAGATTCCTTCGATTCTGAATTTCATAAATCCTCCTATCTGCCCTGTATATGGGCATAAAGGTACAGAGAAAAGCCATAATATATGTATGGCAATCTGTCCCTCCTCATAAAGTATGATGCGTCTGCCGCCGGACAGGCCTACGGCAACTGTGTGTATTATAAAGGATACGGCAATATTTTACAATGATTGACTTTATATGAAAAGTGAGGTAAGATTTTATCAGTATTCCCAAGACAATGTACAGCTGCAAGAGGAGCTGTACCGGATAAAACCATGGAGGTAAAACAGAGAAAATGGAGAACGTATTTATTATGGATCACCCGCTGATCCAACACAAGATTTCGATTATCCGCAATAAAAATACAGGAACAAATGAATTCCGTAAGCTGATCGAAGAGATTGCTATCCTGATGGGATATGAAGCACTTCGTGATCTTCCTCTGGAGGACGTTACGGTTGAGACCCCTATCGAGACATGTCAGTCTCCGATGATCTCCGGCAAGAAGCTGGCAGTTGTACCTGTACTTCGTGCAGGCCTTGGGATGGTAAATGGCATCACAACGCTTGTCCCATCTGCAAAGATCGGTCATATTGGACTTTATCGTGATCCTGTGACTCATGAGCCTCACGAATATTACTGCAAGCTTCCGGATCCTATTGAGCAGAGACAGATCGTTCTGGTAGATCCTATGCTTGCCACAGGCGGTTCTGCAGTGGCAGCCGTTGACTTTATCAAACAGCATGGTGGAAAGAATATTAAATGCATGTTTATTATCGCAGCTCCGGAGGGAATGGAAAGGCTTCACAAAGCACATCCGGATGTGCAGATATATATTGGGCATCTTGATCGTGAACTTAATGAGAATGCTTATATCTGCCCGGGACTGGGAGATGCGGGAGATCGTATTTTCGGAACCAAATAAGAGTGATCATAACTGTACTGGCAATCAATAAAAAGGACTGGAGCACATCCAGGATCTCAGGTCATATACGAACCTGAGATCCACAGTGCATCCAGTCCTTTATGTACGGCTTTAGCCTGTTCAAAATGTCTACGCAGCGTGTAGGCATTTTGAACTATAACCCACCTGCTTCGCGGGTGGTGACCCATTGTTATACGCAA
>NZ_JAOQJL010000022.1:0-10177 GCF_025566965.1 Blautia ammoniilytica
AATATATGTGCTCCCGGACATATATAACAATCATAGTATTCATCATATGCGAATTCGTGTTTTCCGAAAAAGCCTTCTTTGGTCTTGGGACGGGTATATGGAAAAAGTGGTTGAATTCCATCTTCCAACAGCTGATGGGCGATTGTCGGAGTTTTATATCCTGCATCTGCAACTACCATCTGCGGATTCAGTTTAGATATCTTATCGTATAATGCTTTAAAAGTACGACTGTCATGCTCATTACCAGGATGAAGAGACAGCGTCTTTTAGAACTGCTTCAGGAAAAAACTAACCATTAGTTAATTGGAGTTTGCAGGAATCCATCATATACTTTATATATGATGGGTTTCTTTATATTTGTGAAAAATAAAAGAACAGGAGGAACGCATATGAAGAGAAAAACATTTACATCAATTATGATCCTTACACTGACCGGAACTGCTTTTGGAGTAATACCATGCAATTTCACATTTGCAGAAGAAACAGAATATGCTCAGGAAGAGAATGACGTGGATTTTGCCAAAATTGCAGGCATATGGCGAAATGAAAATAATTCCGGTGAAGAAATCCTTACGCTGACAGAAGATGGAATGTTTGTATATCAGATGGAAGAAGACACGGTACAGGGATATTTGAAGTATACAGATGAGTATGGGGACGGGAATGGCAGATATGATATGTTTAACAGGGTTGGCATCTGGATCGCCGGATTTTATCTTGATTCCGAAACCAGTCTTCATATGGGAAATGTAGATGGAGCGATTTTTTACAAAGAATCCAATGAAGATGCGGATGCTGCTGAGTCTGAAAGTGAAAATGTATATGAAAATCCTTCTGTTTATGTGCTTATGTCATCTAAAAGGTATACTGGTCTGCAGCCGCTTTATAATGATTCCAACTGGGAAGGCGGTTATTTTTACTCAGATATGACTGCAGACGGAATGACCGTAATTGTCAACTGCAGTGCAAAAAATGATGCTGTTTCAGATAAAGATGAGAAGGAAATCAGGAAGAAGTTTGCGGAACTTGTCAGCGCCTGCGAGATATCAGGTTATAAAGAAAAGAAAAACAAAAAGCTTACAAAAAAATTCAGTTATCCGGTGTATAATCTGAGCTTTAAAACTGGTGCAAATGAAGATACCTGTCTGTGGAAAATGGTTTATATCCAGACGGATGACAATACCTATGGCTATGCATATAAGATGA
This sequence comes from Blautia ammoniilytica, assembly GCF_025566965.1. Taxonomy (NCBI): domain Bacteria; kingdom Bacillati; phylum Bacillota; class Clostridia; order Lachnospirales; family Lachnospiraceae; genus Blautia; species Blautia ammoniilytica. The sequence goes on from NZ_JAOQJL010000022.1 coordinate 1,207, forward strand.
ATATAGACTGGGCAGACGAAATGCTGGAGGAGTATAAAAATGCAATCAATTCTTTGGAATTGACAGAAATTTTTAATATGGATAATACAGGCAATAACACAGGCACAGGAACGGGCACTGGCACAGAGTATGATCCAAGTGCAGAAGGGCAGAGTCTGGAAGTGTTTATTGCGTATTTTGACAGTTGGTATCAGTATGGAGATCTTAATGCAATGAATCTCAGGCTTTATGGAGAAGGAACCTGGGAAATTTACAATTCCAGAAATACAGATGGAAGCGGAGGATATCTTTTTGACAGTGGAACTTTTGAAACTTCCGGAACTACGGCACTGCAGCTTTTTTCTTTGGATGGAAATCATGTGGCAGATGTCAGCCTTGACGGAAACGGAGATCTTTTTATTTATCCGGTTCAGGAAGGATATGGAAATATCTATGCAGAAGCTGCCTTTTCAAGAGAATCTGATTCGATTGCTTATGAAGCACAGACAGCGGGAGATGATTATGTAGAGAACAGTGATCCGGGAGATGGTGATTACTTGGGAACTCCCTATTACTGGTATGATGGAGAAGGAAATGTAATGTATTTTGACGGTGTGGAAGACTTGTATATGGGAACGGATGATGTGTTTTACATTGATGAGGAAGGACGCTTATGTCAGTATTAAAAGTTGAGGAGGGAATCTCAGATGAAAAAAAGAAAGATGTTATCCTTCATTCTGATGGGATTGTTTCTGTTACAGTCAGCATTGCCTGTCGCTGCTTCTGAACCATTGACTGAGGAAGAAAGTCTGATAGCAGAACTGAATCAGGGTGATACTTTGGAATTACTGTTTTTTGGAAAAACCATTTGGAACGATGAGGAAAAATATGAGGATCTGAAAGACATTATTTCTGAAATGCTGCTGGAGTTTCTGATTAATACAGGAGCAGCAGATGAAGAAACACAGTCGGAAGAGATAAAAGACCTGATTGAGTACGCTTATGAAATTGGAATTTCCGAAGATGTTTTCAGCATTGCTGCAGATAGCGTAGGAGTGGACCCCCAAAGCTACCAGGATGCAGTGCAGAAGGTTTTTCGAAGTCAGGCTCTGAAAAATCTGGATGAAGAGTTCCTTTTGCTGGAAGCCGGAGGAATTCCGGAACTTACATTAATGTACAAGGATGAATGGTATGGAGAACGGACGGATGACAGCAGAATTGCCCTGGCTTCTTCCATTCTGGAAGTTCTGGAAGGAATGGGACAGGAAACGAAAGGTTATAATGGAAATACACTGGCACAGGCAATCAATGACAGGTATGATGAGGATGCAGGGGACAGTGTGTTGTATCTGGCACTGGATATTTTGCAGGAAGAGGATTACTATTATACCATGATCAGCGGTGTTATGGCCTGTCTTGGAGATATCGAATAGTGTGAAAGCAGATGTTCTGTACCTTCTAATACTGCCTTGAATCATCTTTAATAATGGTGGCGTGCTGTCCTGTGATCTGGGTATAAATCTGTTCAAAAAGAGCGGGAATGTCCACGTCATTATTTAAAGTCATAATAGAAAACCAGCACTGAAAAAAGTGGCCAGACATGCGAAAATTACTTTGCACCATCTTATAAAATAGACAGTTCTAAGAGAGGGAGGGTGTGACTCATACCGAGTCACACCCTCCCCAAATTTTTTACCATAAAAAGAAAAAAAGATGGCTAACGACAACCATCTTTCTCTCCGTTACATGTTATAAAGTAATGTTATTGACCTCATGAGATGTCACCGACTTGCTCACATGAATTGTCATCAGACTGTTTAACTTCCTGTCGCCAGTCCTTATAGGGTTGCCGCCTGTATTCAGGTGGCGATAAAGTTTATGTAGTCATGGTTCCAAGCATTTCATGTTCTACAACATACTTAATCATATAATCATCAATCAGAGAAAGGCTTCAGATACCACAGCTGCATCAAGGAATTATAGTTGAAGACCAACCAACAGAAGAGGCTGACTCGGATAAAGATGATAATGAAAACCAGGGGGATTTTTCAGAAGAAATTGAAGAAGAGAATCCTGAATCCAGTTCACAAAATGAAGATTATCCGGGAGAGGATGTAGTTGAAATCATAAATCTGCAGGGAGAAACAACAACTGTTTATAAGTTAGTGGATGGCCGTTACATGGGTCGCACTAATACTGTCTATATTTATGATGGAAAAGACACATAGACAGATACAAATGGTGTGGAGTGGAATCAGGAAGTGAAGTAAAAAAAATGTGAGTAGGAGGGGAACTCATATAGCAGTAGGTTATTAGTGAAGATCTTCCAGAGCATGGAGAAAGAAAGGATAAGGTAACTATAGGGTTTCTTACGTATTTTTTTGCTCCTGTTTTCTGAAAAGTGACAAAAATTTTTAAAAAATGCTTATAATATAGGACGTATTCAAAATTTGACTATTAAGATTTAGAATGAAAGTGGTTATAATGACGAGGAAAAATAATTTTTAAATATTTTCATTATAGCTATTGACTATATAGCTACTATATACTGTATACTTTGGTTCATGAAGAGAGAAAAACAGATCACATGTATGAAAATCATGGCCGCTGTGGCGGTCTGCGCGGCTGGCGTTGCGCTTTTAGTTCTGGCAGACTGGGGATTGGATCCCTTGACGAATTTTGAATATGCCTTATCCCGGAAACTGCATATTTCGTTGGGGAAAGCCTCGATGCTGTTTGAAGGGCTGACCTTTTTCCTTTTCTTTTTTTCGAATCGGAAGCTGGTAAAATTTGGCTCTTTTGCATTTTGTTTCGGGATAGGTCCCTGTATTGATTTCTGGGGATATGTGTTTGGTTTTCTGGAAGGGCAGGGAGGATTTGCTTTTCGTATGGGCTGCCTCCTTTTAGGAAGCCTTTTGATCATCCTTAGTTTTGCTTACTACATACCGCTGAATTATGGCTTGCAGTCATTGGACATGTATAGTGTGTCGATAGCTTCTCTCTTAAAAAAACAGTATGGAGTGGGTCTGACGATTACATACTGTACATTGATTTTGCTGGCCGCATTGCTGGGCGTCCGACCGGGAGTCGTCACATTTGTGGCTACATTTGCTTATGGAGCTGCGATTGACGGCGTCAGAAAGCTGTTTAAATGGTAAATATAGATTATATTTTAAAATTATATTTTAAGGTAAAACCGTTGGAAAGGAGGACATGAAAAAATACGGATTTGCCGGTTTTATCAGTTTACATATCAGACTGAAACAAATAATAATAGTGATGTTAGGGAGGAAATATGAAAATCACAGGATTAGATATCAGTAAAGTACCATTTTCAATGAGAAAGTCCTATATGGCAGTAAATTATTTGTTTGAGGATTATTATAGCGGATATACAAGCTGTACAGGTTTTTCGAGTAATCTGGATAAAATGCCATTCGTGTCTACCCCTGGATTGTATCTGCGTTCTGTTTGCACAAAGGGACAGAATAACAATATGGAAATGATTCGTTTCATTCCACTGTATAATGGAGAAGAGGTTCCCTACGAGATACATGCAGGATATGAGAAAGTGGAACTTATCTGTCAGGAAGGGAAAATAGCATTTTGCTATGCGGATGAAAACAGACTGCTTATCAGAGGTGAAGGTGAAAAACTGGGATTGCGTCTGGATTGCGTTATAGAAGGCCGCTCCAGTTTCCTGGTTCAGATTCCGGTAAAGGGCGGAAGAAGCTATCATAAACTGACAAATCATATTTCATTTGATAATTACGGAATATTTACATCCTTGGGAACTGTAAAAGTTTACCAGGAATGGGAAGCAGATCATCTTTTGAACACCGCATGTCTGTATGATATCACAGCAGAAGACGGTGCGTTTCAGTGTATGATCAAGGAATTACGCACATATGTCTGGGCGAATGTGGAAAAAGAAGGCTGTGTTGATTTTGAACAGACGGTACGCAATACAAAAAATGCATTTGATGAGTTTTGCTCAAAGCTGCCGGAGGTTCCCCAAGAGTACAAAGAGGCACAGAAACTGGCTACATATCTCTGTTGGTCTGGTTCTGTAGCTGAACGTGGATATCTGAAACGAGAATCCATTTATATGACAAAAAATATTCTGTGCGCTGTATGGGCATATGAAAGCTGGCTGATAGCGGCTGGTTTGTGTGAGACAGACAGCGAACTTGCATACGATCAGTTAATGACTATGCTGGATAGCCAGGACGAGTTGGGAGGAATTCCTAATTTCAAAGGCGAAGGAATGGAAAGCTATGAGGCCAGTATGCCGCCAAATCTGGGCTGGATCGTGATGAAGATGCTGGATAAAATCCAGTTTACGAAAAAACAGCTGGATGAAATATATGACAAGATGAGAAAATACACTTACTTCTATCTGAATCATATGGATGAACAGGAAAGTGGTGTGTTTGAGTATCATCACGGATATGACGCGTGCGGAGACGATGACACAGTTTTCCGTAAGGAATTGAATATTTTGAGCCCTGATTTGACAACTTTAATGATCTTACAGATGGATTGCCTGGCAATGCTTGCTGAGAAGCTGGATAAGAAGGTTGAGGAGAAACAGTGGAAAGACCTGGCTGACAGGAGTCTGAAAGGACTGATTAATACGTTGTTTGACGAAAAGAATCTGCCATTTGCCAGAAATAACATTACGGGCGAGAGAATTTACGCTCAAAGTCCGATCCTTTTTACTCCTTTGATGCTGGGAGAACGTCTTCCTTTGGAAATCAGAACCAGTATTATAAACGAGTTGAAAAATGGAAAGTACATTACAGAATACGGGTTGGCATCTGAAAGCCTTGACAGTAAATATTATCATGCAGACGGATTCTTCCGTGGGCCGATTTGGTTTACCATGACACTTACGCTGATCGAAGGACTGACGAAGTGCGGTGAGCAGGAGATGGCGGATGACCTGACCGTTAAATATTGTAATCTGATACGCAACGGAGGCTGTGCGGAGTGCTATAATGCAGAGACTGGAGCACCATTGAATAACAAGGGGTATACATCTACAGCAGGGACATTTTTGATACTTTTACATTATTATTTGAGATAAAGGAGAAAAGTATATGAAACAGAAAGCTGGAAAATTATCATTTATAATACTTGCCATGACTATGACAATGGGGTTGATGACAGGCTGTTCGGGAAAGAGCAGTGAGAAGAGTGAGAGCAACGATGATAAAATTACATTGAATGCAATCAGCTTTATGGGAGAAGATACGAAAAGAAATGGGTTCAATAAAGTAATAGAAGCTTATGAGAAAGCTAATCCCGGCGTAGAGATTAAAATTCAGAACCTGGATTACGGAACCTTTACTACAACGCTTCAGACTAGAATTGGAGCCAATGACGCACCGGATTTGATTTTCGGAACAGCTATTTTGAATCAGGAGTTGGTAAAATCCGGGCAGATAGAGATTCTGAATGATTATGATATTCTGGATCAGTTTACAGAGGATCAGCTGTCCTGTATGACAATAGAGGGCAATACCTATGGTGTGCCGTTGGACAGAATGGTAATTTGTGCCTTTTACAATAAAGATATGTTTGAAGAATATCATGTGGAAGTGCCTTCAACATTAAGCGAGTTTTACGAAGTGTGTCAGACTTTTGAGGAAGCGGGAGTTACTCCGTTTATCCGTCCTTACAAGGACGCAGCGTATATTCAGTATGATTTAGACACTCAGTTATATCCGATTATTGACAAAATAGATGATGTTGGTTTCTTTACGGATCTGGAATCTGGGAAAACGTCATTTTCTTCTTCAAAGGAAATGAAAGAAGCTTTGGAGTTATTTGCCAAGAGATTGTCTTATTTGTCGGGAGACGATTTAGGAACCGACCCGGCTGTAAGCAGTCAGCTGTTTGCGGCGGGAGAGAGTCCAATGTATATCAATGGAAGTTGGACAGTAGGTGATATTCTGGCAAATAATCCTGATGGAAATTTTGGAATTTTTGCTGTTCCGATTTCAGACAACGAGGATGAAAATAAGATGTATGCGGCGGTTGACGATGCCTGGATGGTAAGTTCTAAGAGTAAGCACAAAGAAAACGCAATTGACTTTTTGAAATTCTTAACATCTAAGGAAGGCCTGCAGATATGGTCGGAAAATGCGAAAGCAATCCCAATTAACGGCATGGAGGTAAAGAGTCTCGATCCGTTGCTTCAGGAGGTTTCGGAATATATCCAGTCGGGAAAGATTGTCAATGTTGATAAATACGTATTCTTTTCCGGAGAGGCTACAGACAAATTTAATAAGAATATGCAGTTGTTTGTAAATGATCCAGATGTGGAAAAAACACTGAAAACACTGGATTCTGAATTCCAGATTCAATAAATCAACAGAATAGGGGGAAACGGAATGATAAGAAATTTAAAAAATTCATCAAAGCGAAAGTTGTGCAATGTTCTCTTCCTGCTTCCGGCCTGTATTGTATTTGCAGTTTTTGTGCTGGTTCCGTTTCTTCAGGGAATTCCGCTGTCACTTTATCAGTGGGACGGATACAGTGATACAAGAACTTTTGTAGGTCTTTCAAACTATTTACAGGTTTTTAAGGATCCGAATATAACGGAGGTTGTGGGAAATACATTGTTCTTTACATTGCTCTATCTGATTGGCTGTAATGTGATAGGGTTGCTTCTGGCACTGCTGGTGAAGAAGACGTCAAAGCTGAATGCAGTGTTGAGAACGATTTTCTTTATGCCTTTTGTACTTAGTATGATTCTTGCAAGCTTTATGTTTACATATATATATTCGGATGTATTTTATGCATTACTTGGAATTAAAAGCTTTTTGGGCAATGTAAACTATGTAAATCCGGCAATTGCGGCGATTGCAATCTGGAAGGATAGCGGTTACTGTATGATTATTTACATTGCTTCATTGCAGATGGTGCCGAATGAGTATTATGAAGCTGCAAGGATAGAAGGGTGCAGTGCAATCAAGTCATTTTTCAATATCACAATGCCGTTGATTGTTCCGGCGTTTACAGCTAATATCACGTTGATTCTTGCTTGGGGAATGCAGGCATTCGACTATCAGATGGCGGCCACCGGAGGAGGGCCAGGTCATGCTTCGGAGACAGTGGGAATGTATATTTATAAAAATATATTCGTTTACCATAATGCGGGATATGGCCAAGCAATTGGAATTCTCTTGACAGCTGGGCTGGCGGTTCTGACCGTTCTGCTGACCAGTTATCTGCGAAGAAAGGAGGTCGAGATGTGATGTCAAAAGTAAAGACAAAACAAATCGTCATTAGCATGGTTGCGATTCTATTTGCACTGATTATGCTATCTCCATTTTACATTGGAATCATTTATTCCTTTAAGACAAAACAGGAAATTACACTCACGGGGCTAAGCCTTCCAACACATTTTGATTTTCAGAATTATGTGGCGGTTCTGGAGGATGGAAGTTTTTTTAAAGGAATGCTTAACAGCATTTATACTACGATTCCATCTGTTATCCTGCTTATGATTATATGTCCTATGGCTTCATATGTGTTTGCCAGAAATAAGAAAAGGATTTATAATGTTTTATATTCCTTATTTCTGGTTGCAATGCTGATACCATACCAGTCAGTGTTGCTTCCGATTTATGCAGATATGAGAGACTGGGGAATGTTAAACACATTTGCAGGCAATGTATTTGTGAAGGTAGGGTTTCAGCTCTCCCTGAGTATTTTGATCTGTACAGGATTTGTAAAAGGGATTCCGAGAGACCTGGAAGAAGCAGCTTATATAGATGGGATGGGATATTTCGGAACCTTTTGGCGGATTGTATTTCCATTGATGAAATCTGTGCTGATATCCATTTTGATTATCAATGCATTATTTGCATGGAATGATTTTCAGTTGTCCACAGTAACACTCATCAGCGAGGAAGTACAGACGCTTCCGCAGTTGCTGTACCGATATTTCGGCGTACATTCTGTAGATTTGAACCAGGCATTCGCAGCGTTTAACCTTGCGATGCTTCCACTGATCATTCTCTATCTCTTGTTGCAGAAATATATTACGGACGGAGTAATGGCTGGATCTGTGAAAGGCTAATTCCGGGAAAGGCATAAAAGTGGTTAGAAATTATATAAAGCCAGGAGAATTTGCGAAAATGGTAGGGGTGAATAAGCAGACGTTGCTGTACTATGATAAAATTCATCTGTTTTCACCTGAATATGTAGACAATCTGGGATATCGTTATTATACATTCACGCAGCTGGATTGTTTTTATGCCATAATGACTTTGAAGACTATCGGAATGTCACTGGAGGAAATAAAAGAATACTTTGATACAAGGGACGCCGAAAGAACAGCAAAGCTTCTGCAAAAAGGCATTTTGGAAACAAAGAAGAAAGTTGCGGAGCTTGTTACGTTGTCCAGAGAAATGAATAAGAGGATTGAGTTGCTTGAAAAGGCAAATCATGTGACCTGTGGGAAAATATACATAGAGCACCATGAGACGCAATACCTGTACTGCACGAAATATATTTCCATGGATGCAAAGGAAATCGAGAGACAAGAAATCTATGGAAAGATGATTGGGTATCGTGTTTTGCATCAGCTTCACTGTGGACCGGCGATCGGAGGAATGGTGGAAAATAAATTTCTGATGAATCCGGTTGGCAATACTACGCTGTATTGCAGGTATTATACCATAGTAGACGAGCCTTGCGAGGAAGATACTGAGGATGGTGAATACCTGGAAAAACCAGAGGGAAACTATCTGGTTCTGTATTATAAGGGAGCGTATGATACTACCTATAAGGCGTATTCCCAGATATTGGAATATGGGAGAAAACATCATTTTCGGCTGGGAGAGTTTTCTTATGAGGAAAGCTTTATTGATGAGGTGTCTGAGAATAATCCGGATAATTACGTGACCCAGATTACCGTTCCGTTTCAGTTTGAGTGAGGTAATACTTTGTAAAGCTGTTTGCTTTAGAGCAATCGGGG